>JACPOX010000132.1 GCA_016191305.1 Legionella longbeachae
ATAACAATTACATTTTGATTAGGATAAAGATGAGTTGCTGCAATTGCATTTGCAATTCGATCGGCACCAACTTCAACAGGATTACGATATTTGATATTCAAGCCTGTCTTAACACCTGCTTGTAATAAAAAAGGCTCTATAGCAAAATATTTAACGCATGCCGATCGTAATGAATAATCGATTTGAGGCACAACAGAGCAAATACCAATTTGTTTAATTTCCTCTGCTAAACAATCATTTTCGCGCAAAACACTTTTTAAAAAAATACCTAATTCATCAGATGTACTTACTTTAGATGTATGACGAAAACGAAGTTTAATCTCCTCACCATTAAAAACACCACCATAAATATGAGAATTTCCAACATCAATACAAAGAATCATAATGTATATCGTATCCAATGAAAAAAACAGATAGTAAATGGCGATACTCATATTGGCAAGATGTTTTAGTTAGAAATTTTCGTAGAAGACGCAGGTCAGAGATAAAGCCCTGCACATGCAGGGCAAGTGAAAGATAACTTTTAATTTATTAGGATTTGACTTTATTAGTATGGTTTAACAATAACGGTAGTACCAATATCAGCAAAATCCTGATTTAACCATCTTGCTGCACTAGGTAATACACGGATACAACCATGGCTTGCATTATAATTAGGTACATCATAAGCCGCATGGATAGAATAGCCACCATGGAAATGCATGCAATATGGCATTCTAGCTCCACCATGTGTTTCAAGTGGATAAATACTGGAGGTGCACTCTTCACCCTTTTTAGAATAAATACTATAGGTTCCAGTAACAGTATGGCATGGTTTACCTTCATCCGCACAGAAATCCTGACCACCTGAGGCGCTACCAGTCTTTAGCCTATTACCTTCTCTATCGTAAGCAGCCCATGCTTTTGCTTTAGGATCAAACACGATAACTTTTTTCCCGGTTGCCTCTCTTTTCTCCGGAAAATAATTAGCACCTTTATGGTCAGCATCCATACTCATAGTATAGTGAGTATGGCCTGCATCATCGACTATCGGCACAGATCTGTCCATAGTGGCACAGGATGTTGCTAAAACACATACAGGAACTAAGGTTAGATATTTTTTCACTTTATTTCTCCCTCTTTTTTCTAATGTATCGGGAGTTTTTAAAATAGGTTTAGTTTTTTTTATATATTTTTTTTACTTTTTGTTTTTTTTATGATCTTTGAGAGTGTTTGTTGAACTTTCATTTGCCGGTTTTGGAAGCATAAAATCGATAGCAAGCATCAGTTGTTTATCAGTACATTCGAAGCATCCTCCTCTTGATGGCATTGCATTTATTCCTTCATTAGTATGATTAAACAGAACCGTCATCCCTTGCTTTAAACGCATCTTCCAGTCATTTTCCACCCCAACTTTTGGCGCACCTATCGAGATTAAAGGTTTACTCGCATGACAATTCACACAAAAATGATTATAAATTTGTTCTCCTTCATTTTTAGCGCCACTAACTGATTGCAAAAATTCTTGCGGGTGATGAGGCGTTGCGTGAATAGGAGATTCGATTAGTAAAATTAATGCACAGATAATAAACCGCATAATAGACTTTTGAACTCTTAAAATTTATCTAGTGCTTCTATCATAAAATCTAGGGAAAAACCATGGATAAGAAGAAAACAGTTATCCATGGCTATTCTTGCAACTGTTAAGTCAAATTTTCCAAGTATTTTTAGTCTGCAAAATTGTTTCTTCAATGTTAGGTATGACACCAAATCAATCAAGCAATCAAATTGATTCTATATTGTTAAACTAAAATTCAAGTTTATCGGAATATATGCTAAAGTTTTTGTAAAAAGAGCCGATAAATACAGGCAGAGATTATTGAGGAGAAATTATGAATCAAACTGATGATATTGAGCTTTTAAAAACTATTGATACAGACAATCACTTGAAAACGAGACATAAAGCAATAAATCACCTCGAACCTCATTCTATAGTCCACAGTATAAACAACACATTGAAACAATTGGAAGCTATAAAAAACTCTTTAGAAGATATCCCAGAAATTAATGAAGCTCGAGTTCTATATTTAAAATCTGAAATTGCATTAGGTAACTATCAAATTGATAGCGAGAAAATTGCCCAAAGAATGTTCCATTTGGAACCCACTGAACTGTAACTATAAGCCAGTCAGTGGGTTTTAACTCAACGCATACGTAACGCCCCATCGAGACGTATCACTTCCCCATTGATCATCCCATTTTCCACAATATGCGCAACCAAAGACGCAAATTCCTCTGGGCGACCAAAACGCTTGGGAAAAGTCATTGTAGCCACCAAATTATCTTGTACCTCTTGAGGCATATTCAATAACATGGGTGTAGCAATTAAACCCGGAGCTATAGTGTTTACGCGAATAGCAAGTTGAGCTAATTCACGAGCGGCTGGCAAAGTCATTGCAACAACGCCCCCTTTAGAAGCACTGTAAGCAGCCTGACCAATTTGACCTTCAAATGCAGCTATAGAAGCTGTATTGATAATAACTCCTCTTTCTTGAGTTTGACTTTCTATCTCCAAACCTGACATCGCATGAGCTGCTACTCGCATCACATTAAAAGTGCCGATAAGATTAACTTCAATCACTTGTTTAAATGCAGCTAAAGGCATGGCCCCTTCTTTGCCAACAATACGCTTTGCTGGAGCAATTCCAGCACAATTAATACAAACCCTGGGAGTACCTAGTTGCTCTATTGTTTGTTGCATTGCCCGCTCTACGGATTCATCACTGGTCACATCACAATTAATAAATAAATCCGCTTCGCCTTGGTTGTCAGCTTGTTTATCCCATACTACAACACGCATTCCTCTCTGTTGTAAATACTGTACACACGCCTTTCCCATACCCGAAGCACCACCTGAAATCAATCCGATTTGATTCGTAAAATTCACTATTCCTCTCCACATACTTGGTTGAAAGCACTTAAAAATGTAGGTTGAGCTAGAGGCCCAACCTACAAATTCTTAGTTCCATCGTCCATCCTAAAAAAATTCTTTACTCAGCTCTTTGAACTCAGCCGTACCTGCTTTTCTGAGCCATTCAAAAAATACCATTTCGGAGCTTAACAGATGAACTCCGGCTTGGCTCATTCGTTTCAAGCCATATTTCATATTATACTCACCACGACAGCTCACGGCATCCACCACAACAAATACATCAAAACCCTCTTTTTTCATTTCCAACGCTGTTTGCAAAACACAAACATGGGTCTCAATGCCAATAAGAATTAATTGTTTTTTCTGAAGTTTTTTTAAACGTACCACATATTTTGGTTCACTCATGCAGGAAAAATAGACTTTATCAATACACTCTTCCTGATTAAAATAAGAATGAAATTGTTTGAGAGTTGAACCAAGGCCTTGAGGATATTGCTCACTAACTAAAATTGGAACGTCCATCTTCTGAGCTAATTTTAGAAGCCATTCACAACACGTAATAAATGCTTCGCTTCGTAAGACGGCCGGTGTTAATTTTTCTTGTACATCAATCAATAATAAAAGCGAATCTTCTTTGTTAAGTAACATCCTTATTCTCCTGGTGAAAGCGATAATCTAAGCCAAATTTATATTTGGAACTTATTCTTTCAGGTCTATAGAATTTGTCGTGGCTTTAAAATGTAGGTTGGGGCCCCTGGCCCAACCTACAAAATCCTTACTTAACGACAGTGGTTTGCTTTAAACTCCAGCTATATCAATAGTTTTCATTGCTACATCAATTTGCTTTTTACCACGCTGGATAGAAACAATTACTTTCTCACCTACTTTTATTTCAGTAAGCATGTTATATAAAACATCATAATTGCGAACTGCATGACCATTAAGCGCTACAATAATATCACAATACGACACGACCATGTCTCACAATTTGCGATACGATACGCTCAATATCATCTGCAGGGACAGCAAAACCAATTCCAGCGGATGAACCGCTATGAGAATAAATCATGGTGTTCATGCCCATTAATTGGCCAGCACTATTCAATAAAGGTCCGCCAGAATTACCTGGATTAATTGGAGTATCTGTTTGAATCATATTACGAATTGTAACACCACCGATTCCAGGAACATTTCTTCCTAGTGCAGAAATGACCCCTTTGGATAAGCTATGATCCAAACCAAATGGATTACCTATAGCAATAGCTTTTTGTCCAACGATAAGATCATTAAGATGTACTATTTCAAAGGGCTTAAATTCCTTGAGTAAGGCTAATGCCTTAGGTGAATCTATCTTTAAAACTGCAATGTCCTTACGGGGTTCTGCTCCTACTACCTTGACAGGAACCGTTATTTTGCCGAGGGTAATTGCTAGTTTGTCGGCTCCCTTTATAACATGATAATTCGTTACTATATAACCACCTTCATTCCAGACAAATCCCGAACCAGCTCCATCTGGAACTTGCATTTTACGCATAGAATGATTAGTTACCGTTGCCAACCTATGCACATAAACCACTTTAGGTGATGCAGCCTGAAAAACTTTTACTGTATTTTGCTCATCAGGCAGCAGAGCGTTAACGTTTAAACTGTAACCTGGTAAAACGAAAACAAAAGATAAAATAAAAGAAATAAACCACACAAAACGATGTTCCATTAATATTCTCCAACAATTAGCTTTAATATCCACATTTCCCCAAATGCCATGGAATTGTAATATACATTAACATAAATGTCACTAATTGACTTATAAGAATAATTTTCAACCAAACATTGTGGAGAATTTTTTTACTTTTGGGTTATCCTCATATTCCTCAGTTGGATCAGCATTGTCTTCCTCATCTTGACTTGCCTCCTTCTCCTCTTCTTTATTAGGTTCAGGTTTAGATGTGTTTATTTCGCTTTCTGCTTGCTTTACTTCGACCCGAGACGCGTTTTCAATACGAGTTTGTATTAATGAAATGCCTGGAGTGACTCCAAAATACTGCATTAAAAATTGTATTGGAACCATGAACATATCTTTAAAGGTCATGGTTGATGCTTCAATACCTTTGACAGCCACAATCTCAGTGTCATCAATATGACGCAAATATACTTTTTCCAATAGAGCTGAATGTTGCTTGTACACACCATCCAAATTATCATTCCGTGTTTTTTCTTGTTTCAAAAGATATGTTTGAAAATCTGTATGAGTTTTCCACAAAACCCCTCGTCTTATTTGTAGCTGTTTGAGCTCCGTATTATAAAATTCAATTTCATTATCAATTTCTTTTCTTAATCGATTACAGGCAGCTTTGTTTTCGATTGAAATCTCACCTTTCACTATAGATTCTGACTCTTTAACCATAACGTTGGCATAACGCTCAACTAACTCCGATTTTTTATGCAAAATTTCTTCAATTTTCAAATCTATATATTTAATTGCTTCTTTATTTGTTCCAAGAACTTGATAATGAGAATCAAATCGTTGTTCATCTTGCATTTGCATACGCATTCGTCCTAATTCATTAACTTCCTGGTTTAGAGCTCTGCTTTGTGCTTCATCATTTAAAAGCTTATCTCGACTTATCAGCAATTGTCTGATAAATGCTGCTAAAACAACAACTGATCCAAACACAGCTGCGCAAATTAATGCGATCCCGACTGGTTCCATAATCAACTCCTTGCAGTAGGCAAATGAATTAATTGAGTATGTATTTCAATAGCAAAATACTGATTAAACATTTGAAGTGAATCAATCAATGGCCATTGAACTGGTTGATTAGACATACGACTCATTGCTGTAGTGAATATAGGTTGGTAGTACTCTTTTATAAATGGTTTGATTTCAGTTAAATTAGAAAAATTTTTAACTAGAACTGTAGCATTTTCTTCTAAATGAGTTAATCCTATTTTTTCAATTACATCCTGCAGTTCTTCTTGGCCTTCTATTGCTGTTTTAATCCAATTCAATAAAGCCATTCGTGGTTTTAAAATCAATAATTGATGACTTTTTTCTATTGAAGGTTCCATTAAAATAATATGATTGTGCAATTCAAATTTGAAACAACAAAGAAAATCAAGAAAATTAGTTTCTATATCACTACGAGCTTGGTCTCCTAACCATCGACAAATTTCATGTCGAAACATCATAGAAAAATGTTTTTCTATTTCATTAAGAGTAGCCTCATCTGATGTATGTTTTTGCAACAAATACGCTGTGTTATCAATTTGCAATAATCTAAGATCGGGGAATTTAGTCTCAGGTAATTGAGAAGCAAGAAACGATAAAAATACAGCCGTCGGTTTTAACACCATTATTTCGTGTTCACTTTGGCGCATATATCTCTCCGTGATTTGTTTTAAAATGTATATTAGGCCATGAACTCAACCTACAATACTCTTAACTTAATGACATTGAGCCACTAAGTGGGTGTGCGAAACAAAGTACCTCTGTAAAAATAGTCTATATATCGCAACTTAGCGAATTTAGAATCATTAACAATTGACCCAGAGCGATACTTTTTTTACAGTACAACAACAATTAAGCAATAAAGAATTAAACAGTGAATACAGAAAATTTACATACACACTTTAGCCAACCTTTACTTCATTGGTTTGCACTGCACGGACGTAAAAATCTACCTTGGCAATTGCCACGAACGCCATATAAAGTTTGGATTTCTGAAATTATGCTCCAACAAACTCAAGTGCAAACAGTTATTCCCTATTTTGATCGTTTTATTCAACGCTTTCCTAATATTAATGTTTTAGCTCAAGCAAATGAAGATGAAGTCCTCTCTTTATGGTCAGGTCTGGGGTATTATAGTCGTGCTCGCAATCTTCATCAGACAGCAAAAATAGTTGCTCAACTCCATCAAGGTTTGTTACCTGATAATCTCAAATTATTAAATGAATTACCGGGGATAGGGCCTTCTACTAGTGCTGCTATTTTGTCACAAGCTTTTAATCAACCAACTGCCATTTTAGACGGTAACGTAAAAAGAGTATTAACACGCTATTTCAGGATCAATGGCTATCCGGAACAGGCTGAGGTGAAAAAAAAATTATGGGAGTTGGCCGATTCCTGTATGCCTAAAGAAAACTGCGCCGATTATACTCAAGCAATTATGGATTTGGGCGCTACGTGTTGTACAGCAAAAAAACCTAATTGCCCCAATTGTCCTTTACAACAAAACTGTATGGCCTATAGGCATCAAGAACAACATTTATATCCAACAAAAAAAATTAAAAAACCAGTACCTACTCAGCAACAACAATTACTTGTCTTATATAATGATCAAGGTCACATCTATTTGGAAAAAAGACCATCTTCTGGTTTATGGGGTGGTTTGTGGTGTTTGCCCAGTTTGGACAAAGATAATTGTCCTCTTGATTTTATTCAACTTCATTACGACTTGGCAGGAGATACGCCAAGGAAATTACTTTCTTTTAAACATCGCTTTAGTCATTTTCATTTAGAAATAAATGCCTTAGGGATAAAAACCCGCTTTTTGGGCACTCAATTAGCAGAAATTAAAGGGCAATGGTTTGCAAAAGAACAACTCAGTAATTTGGGGCTTGCACAACCCACAAGTAAGATATTATCTTTTTACTATGGAGTTTAACTGAACGCCACTTCTGGATAAGAAACAACTTAGATCTAAGCCCCATCTGGATCCGTTCGCCCTGATAAGTCGCATTAGCGACGTCTCGAAGGGTTTGGCACAGTGCCTAGCCTTCGAGACGGACTAAAGTCCTCCTCAGACCGAACGGATCCAGTAATGCAAAGTTCCTTATCCAAAACTCACGTTAACTTAATGATCCACCACTAGCTAAAATCCGCAGCGCTACTTTTGCATCGGGTTGTCCTAAATTAGCGGCAGCATTAATCCAAAACCATGCTTTTTTTCGATCTTCAACTGCGCCCTTACCATAATAATACATATAACCTACAGCATATTGAGCTTCAGGATTACCTCTTATGGCTTCTGGTTTCAAACGAATAAAAGCTGCTCGATATTCTTCAAGCCTAAAATTGTCAATTCCTTTTCGCAAATTTATTGCATGGGTAGTGGCACAAGCCACTATGGCTGGAATAAAAATTACAACGATTAATAATTTTAATAAACGTCTCATAAAATATTATTCCTCTTTTAAAGGCTTAGCCACGGGTTCAAAAATTAATTCATTTTTAGGCAAACTTAAACTCTCTAAAGCTCCCTGCCTCTCAACCAAAATCCCATTCATCATAATACGCTTAATCACCGCGTCACCGGGTATCTTATCGCCTAGTTTATATGTTCTTTCTTCTCCACTTGCTGAACGAATAATAACTTGAGAATTTTTTATCTTGTTAGCATATAAAATTCCAACCAAAGTGACATTCAACATTGATTTTTTAACACTAGATTCGTTTAGGTTTTTAGAAACATAAACCCCAAATAAAGAAGTATGTAAAATAGCCTGATTAGTATTCTGCTTTGCTATTACTTGTACCTCTTTTTTTGATTCAGGTAAAGGACGAAGGTTAAGAGGAGAAAGCATCAAAGAGGAACATTCAACAAGAATCAATATGGAAAAAAGTGAAATTAAGGCAATAGCAATCCATCGCGCGTATTTTGCTGAAACCAAGAAATGAAGATCAAATTTCATTTATCCAAACGCCTCAAAAGTATTAACTTGTCTGTACATAGAACTCTCTCTAGAATATCCTACATACACTGCTCTGAACAGATTAAATTTAACGTCAGTTTTGGATAAGAGCATTAGTTTTATACCGAACCGTTCGGGCTGAGGAGGGCATTAGCCATCTCGAAGCCTATACATCAAGATTCAAATCCTGTGTCATGGCTTCGAGAGGGCGTAAACGCCTCCTCAGCCCGAACGGAGCAAGTAAGTTTAATGAACTCTTATCCAGATTTAACGCCCAAAAGGATATATTTTGATGAAAAAAAATCATTTCGATACTCGCGCCATACATGCCGGACAAAAACCTTGCTCTAGCACTGGAGCAGTCATGACCCCTATTTATGCAACTTCTACTTACAAACAAATTGCTCCCGGTGAACATCTTGGCTATGAATACTCACGAACGCACAACCCAACGCGTGCAGCCTATGAAGAATGTATCGCCAGTTTGGAATCAGGAAAGTCCGGTTTTGCTTTCGCTTCTGGAATGGCAGCCATTAATACTATTGTTGATTTACTAGATGCAGGAGATCATGTTATTGCAATGGATGATCTTTACGGAGGAACTTTTCGCTTATTTGATAAGGTTAAAACTCGTACCTCTGATCTATCATTTTCTTTTGTAGACATGTCTGATGCAAGCAAAATTGAGGCTGCATTGACGCCAAAAACTCGCATGATTTGGGTTGAAACACCTTCGAATCCTATATTAAAGCTGGCCAATTTACGTGAAATAGCGACTATAGCAAAACGCCATAATTTAATTACTGTTGCAGATAATACTTTTGCAACTCCTTGGATACAGAGACCTCTTGAGTTAGGATTCGACATCGTCTTACATTCTGCAACTAAATATCTAAATGGTCATTCTGATGTAATCAGTGGAGTCGTAGTTGTTGGAGAAAATCCTTCTTTAGTTGAAAAAATCGCTTTTTTACATAATTCCTGCGGTGGCATTGCTGGACCCTTTGATAGTTTTCTGGTTTTGCGTAGTTTAAAAACTCTTTCCTTACGTATGCAAAGACACTGTGAGAATGCATTACATTTGGCGAATTGGTTGAGCACTCACCCTAGGGTAACAAAAGTTATTTACCCAGGTCTTACAAGCCATCCCCAATATGAGTTGGCTAAGGAACAAATGCATGCCTTTGGCGGGATGATTTCCATGGTAATCGAGGGAGACATTGATTCAGCCAAACGCTTTCTATCTCGTTGTGAATTATTCACCCTGGCTGAAAGTCTTGGTGGGGTTGAGAGTTTGATTGAGCATCCTGCAATTATGACTCATGCATCGATACCACCTAAACAACGCAAAGCTTTGGGAATTGAAGATGGCTTTATTCGACTTTCAGTTGGTATAGAGAATATTGATGATTTAAAAGCTGATTTGGAATATGCCTTAGCTTAAGAGTTCAAAGGTCATTGCCATTAAGAGGAAAAAGAGATGCACACTTTACAAACTATTATTGAACAAGCATTTGAAGAACGTCAAACACTATCCATTGATAATGTTTCACCCGAACTTGTTACAGCGGTTAAAGAAGTACTTTCTTGTTTGGATAGCGGCCAATATCGAGTTGCAGAAAAAATAAACGGCGAATGGATTGTGCATCAGTGGATAAAAAAAGCTGTCTTATTATCTTTTAAACTTTTTCCCAATCACATAATTGAATCAGGTTTTTGTCAGTTTTATGACAAAGTTCCCCTCAAATACGATAACTACACCGAAGAACAATTCAAACAAAGTGGCGTAAGAATAGTACCGCATGCCATGGTACGTCAAGGAGCATATATCGCAAAAAACTGTGTACTAATGCCATCATATGTAAACATAGGCGCCTATATCGATGAAGGTGTTATGGTTGATACATGGGCAACTGTAGGTTCTTGTGCCCAGATAGGTAAGAATGTTCATCTCTCAGGTGGAGTAGGTATTGGTGGAGTTCTCGAACCTTTGCAAGCTAATCCAACAATTATAGAGGACAATTGTTTTATCGGTGCCCGTTCTGAAGTAGTTGAAGGAGTAATAGTAGAACGCAATTCAGTATTATCTATGGGTGTTTATTTAGGACAAAGTACTAAAATATATAATCGTCTTACAGGAGAAATCACCTATGGTAGAATTCCTGCTGGATCAGTTGTGGTCGCAGGAAGTTTACCTAGTGAAGATAAAAATTACAGTTTATATTGTGCAGTAATTGTGAAACAAGTAGACGAAAAAACAAGGGCTAAGGTCAGTATTAATGAATTATTGAGAGCTAATTAATATGACTGAATCGAATACAACTACAAATACTAATGGTTCTGAAGACTTAGAAAAAATATTAGCACAACTAGTCAGTTTTCCTTCTATCACGCCCGAAGATGCAGGTTGTCAGGAATTTATGATTCAATTTTTTGAGCAAAGTGGATTTAGTTGCCAACGCATGAATCAAGGTCCTGTATCAAATTTTTTCGCATCTTATGGAAGCACAGGCCCATTACTCGTTTTTGCCGGACATACGGATGTGGTCCCTGTTGGTAACCTTACAAAATGGCTGACTGATCCTTTCGTATTAGAAAATAAAAATGGCATGCTCTATGGTCGCGGTGTTGCAGACATGAAAGGAAGTCTGGCCTGTATGCTGCTTATGGCACAACGATTTGTTAAAAGCTACCCAAAATTTCAAGGAAGATTAGGCTTTCTAATTACTAGTGGTGAGGAAGGTGATGATTATGACATGGGGACACCTTATGTCATGCAGCTTTTGGCAAAACAGGGAATTCATCTTAATTACTGTATTGTTGGCGAACCATCAAGTACGGATAAAGTGGGTGATGTTATTAAAATCGGCCGACGTGGTTCATTAAGTGCTAAAATCAATTTACATGGAAAACAAGGGCATGTAGCTTATCCACATTTAGCAGAAAATCCAATCCATAAAATTAGTCCTGCCCTCGCGAAACTTACTGCAACAGTTTGGGATCAAGGAAATGAGTATTTTCCACCAACCTCCATGCAAATTACCCATCTGCATTCAGGCGGCCATGCTGCGAATATTATTCCCGGCGAACTCATACTACACCTGAATTTTAGATACTCCACAGAACAAACACAAAATTCATTAAAAGAAAAAGTAGCTACCATTTTTCAAGAATATGATCTAAATCCTGACATCGAATGGCGTTTAAGTGGAGAGCCTTTTTTAACTGCCAAAGGAGCTTTACTCGAAAGCTGCAAAGAAGCAATCTTAGAACACACGGGAAATTACCCCGAACTATCTACTAATGGCGGAACCTCTGATGGTCGCTTCATAGCACCTTATGGTGTTGAAGTCATAGAACTTGGACCTGTTAATGCAACCATTCACCAAGTTAATGAATCTGTTGCTTTAAATGACTTACAACAACTAGAAAATTTATATTTTTCAATATGTAAACGACTATTGGTGTAACTTCTCAATAAGTAGTGGTAACGTCATCTCGAACGAAGAGATGGATCTCCTGAATGTGGCTCTTTTCTAGTTTCGAAGATTCCTCTCTTCGTTTGGAATGACGTATTGCCACCTGTAATTTGGGAAAATAAGACGAAATGAATTCAAAATCTGGGTGAAGCTTTGCCTTCACCCAAGATATTTGATTTTTTCTAATTCACCACATGCCAGGTACCATCTGGCTGACGACATGCACTTCCACGCAAGGTTTGGGGTCGTCCATCAATAATTGCTTTAGTGATATACTCACGGCACGGTAAACGGTCGCGATAATAAGTACGAGTTGGCTGTACGGTATATCGATTCCCATTATCTGGGTTTGACCAATTTACTGCTCTACCTGTTGGCGCTGTTTCTAATGCGCGTTGCATTTCCATTCGGTCAACTTTATCCATAGTCTTACCAATTTGGCCACCTAAATAAGCACCTACAAGAGCACCTCCTGCTGCTGCAGCAACTTTTCCTGCGCCCCCACCAAATTGACTTCCAATCAATCCACCAATCACACCACCAGAAATAGTACCTACACCTTCATGATTCATGCTAGCACAACCAACCACTAACAATGACAATGATGCAACAGCTAACTTTTTCATAACAATTCACCAATTAAAGGGTTATAAAATCGGTTTCCATTCTAACACCAAGGTCAGTTATTATCCATAGTTGACCAATGACATTTTGCATTTTAAATATGCAATGTGATGTTGTTCTGATAAAAAACCAAAATAGAGTTCTGGATCATTAGCAAGTTAATGAACTAACTCGAAAATTCAATGTTGAGACCCTAATCATGGCGTACCCGCTCAGAAATTTGACATAATAATTCATAAGCGCTAGTGTTTGCAGCTTGGGCAATACGTTCTACTAAAATATGTCCTCCCCAAAGCTCAACTTGCGCCCCTAATTTCACATCTGGGTGCTCAGTTAGATCGACTGCTAGCATATCCATTGATATCCGCCCAACTATCGAGACTTCTCTGCCTTGTACCCAAACAGGAGTGTTTAGCGCAATATGTCGTGGATAACCATCTCCATAGCCTGCAGGGACAATACCAATGATTGAAGGTTTTTCGCTTCTCCAGATACCACTATATCCTACTTGAGCGGCAGAAGGATTGTTATGGATTGCAGTGATTTCTGATACAAAACGCATGACTGGAAGCAAACCTAAATCAATAGAAGTTTGATTGGCAAACGGTGATACACCATAAAGCATAATACCTGGTCTTACTACATCCGCATGCGCTTGTGGAAATGAAATGATCGTTGCTGAATTAGCAATACTGCGATGACTAAAGCCTGCAACATCAATGCTCTCAAACAAAGATAATTGCTGAAAATTTTCTATGCGTTCAGGTTCATCAGCACAAGCCAGATGGGTCATCAAACCAATTTCTTTATCTACCCAAGGACAATGTCGTAACGCATCCATCACCCCTTGTAATTCATGAGTTTTAAAGCCTAAACGATGCATACCTGTATTCACTTTAACCCATAATTTAATGGGAACATCCAAAGGAGTGTTTAAAAGCCAATGCAATTGATGGGGTTGATGTATCACACAACCTAGTTGATACTGAGCGACCATTTTAAATTCATCAGGACTAAATACCCCCTGAAAAAGAATACAATGAGTACGAATACCCATTTTGCGAAGAACAAGTGCTTCTTCAATACAAGCTACCCCAAAAGCATCTACATGCCCTTCTAAGACTGGCGCCACTGCATGCACACCGCAACCATAAGCGTTTGCCTTGACCATAGCAACAACTTTCTTAGCCGGTGCAAAGCGTCTTATTTGAGTCAAATTATGAAGTAAAGCTCTTGGCTCTATCACTAATCTGGTGGGCCTTGACATTTAATCCATCCCCTGATAACCATTAAAAGCCAAATCTTCGAAGCGTGTGTATTTACCAATAAAGGCTACACGTACCTTACCAATAGGACCATTTCTTTGTTTCGCCACAATTATTTCGGCCGTACCTTTGTCAGGACTGTCCTCATTATATACTTCATCCCTATAAATAAAACAGATCAAATCAGCATCTTGCTCAATAGCACCAGACTCCCGCAAATCCGACATCACCGGCCGTTTATCCGCACGTTGTTCCAAACTTCGATTCAACTGCGATAAAGCAATAACTGGTACCTGCAACTCCTTTGCGAGCGATTTAAGACTGCGTGAAATCTCAGATATTTCAGCAGTCCTGCTATCTGCACTAAATCCAGGCACTTTCATTAATTGCAAATAATCTACCACAATAAGACCTACTGAACCATGTTCCTTTGCCAAACGTCTGGCACGAGCTCGCATTTCGCCCGGGCTTAAAGCGGGTGTATCATCAATAAACAAAGGAGCTTCCGAAAGCATATGTACTGCTGAAGTAACACGAGGCCAATCATCATCATCCAATTTACCGGTTCTTATCTTATGCTGATCAATACGTCCTAAGGAAGACATCATTCTCATTGCCAATGAATCGGCGGGCATTTCCATGGAAAATACTAATACTGGTTTCCCGGATTTAATTGCAGCATGTTCTGCCATGTTCATCACTAAAGTCGTTTTACCCATAGAAGGTCGACCAGCAACAATAATCAAATCAGAAGGCTGTAAACCAGAAGTCATTTCATCCAAATCGGACAAACCTGAAGCAA
>JACPOX010000017.1 GCA_016191305.1 Legionella longbeachae
ATGATGAAGATTTTAGTGATCATTTGTTATACTCCCGAAATTGCCGTTTAATTATGGCCAACATTTGAGCAATAGATTTTATGATTCCTAGTTTAACCTGTTTTAAGTTTCGTTTCACCCCAAGCTGGTCAATGCTGATTTTAACAATTGTATTTTTTTCATTGTTTATCCGTCTTGGATTTTGGCAAATCTATCGTGCTGATGAAAAAACGAAAATGATAGCGGCACAAAAGAGACAAGAGAAGCAAAAACCTGTTCCTTGGACTAATAAACAAAAATTACCTGTCCAATATGAGCGAATAGCAATAAGTGGAAATTATTTGCCTCAGGTATTTTTACTGGATAATCAGCATCATCAACATCGATTTGGTTATGATGTATTATCCCCTTTGGAACTGTCGGGTGGTGCAATTATTATGGTTAATAGAGGATGGGTTCCTGGTGATATCACACGCGAAATCCTCCCAGATATTAAAATTCCCGCTGGCTTGGTCAAGTTACATGGTTCGGCATATTTCCCCAGTAAAAATCAATGGGTTTTAGGGCCTGTCTTGGAAGAAAAAGGGAAGGGCACAATGATTATTGAACGCGTGGATGCACAATTGATAAGTCAAGTTTTGCAAAAAGCGGTCTCTCCGTTTATTATTCGCCTTAGTAAGCAGGATACAAATGGATTTGTGCGAGAATGGGAGACCGTAGCTATGCCTCCGCAGCGGCATTTAGGTTATGCTTTGCAGTGGTTTGTTATGGGATTGGTTGTTCTGATCATATTTGTTGCATTAAATCTGAAGAAAAGAAAATGAAAAAAAAGCTCTCTAAATATTATATTTTATTATTGTTGGTAGTAATGTTTGCTGCACCTGGAATTGCTGCTTATGTATTTTATCAGCATCCTTCTTGGCTGGCGGCAACAAAAGTCAATAAAGGAACATTACTCAATCCACCCGTAGCTTTGGATTCTCTGTCAGGAAAGTCCAAGTGGCGAATCATTTTTTGGAGTCCAAGTCTTTGCGATAAAGCTTGTTTGCAACAACTGGATGTTCTGGCCAGAATACGACTGGCATTGGGGCGTAAATTATACCAGGTTGATCAATGGCTTATCTTGGGAGATAAAGCTCCTCCGCTATCGGAAAAAACTAAATCCTTATTAAAGGAAATGGATTTTCAAGTGGCACAACTATCTGCAGCTGAGGTGAATGCGAAGGGCACATTATTCTCTGAAGCAAAAGTATTTTTAGCTGATTCAGGTAATTATTTAATTCTTAGTTATTCGCCTCAGGTTAATCCTGATGACGTATACAAAGATTTAAAGCTATTACTCAATACAACAGAAAATAAGAGTGGTTAATCCTGATGCAGAATAAATTATTACGTTTTATAGTAAGCTGTTCGCTGCTTTTGTCTTTATTAGTAGTGATGCTCGGAGCTTATACTCGTCTCACAGATGCAGGCTTGGGCTGCCCTGATTGGCCAGGTTGTTATGGTCAAATGGTTTTACCAAGTGCTAAGGAAAAATTACAAGCTGCCCAAACTCAATACCCACAAATTCCTATTGAATCTAGAAAAGCATGGACAGAGATGGCGCATCGTTATGCAGCAGGTACTTTAGCTTTGTTAATTTTTTTTATTGGTATTTCTGTAGTACGAAAACGTTTGCACGGCATGAATTTTCCTTGGCATCTTCCTATTTTTTTGCTGCTTCTGGTAATTTTTCAAGCGGCTTTAGGAATGTGGACAGTTACTTTGAAACTTTTGCCTGTGGTGGTTATGGGACACCTTTTAGGAGGTATGCTTATTGTCGCCTGTTTAAGTCGCTTTCGATTGCAAATTAGTTGCTTGGTTGGGCAGGATTTGCCACATTGGCGTCCCTGGTTGCGGGTGGGAGTAATCATTATTTTCTTACAAATTGCTCTAGGTGGTTGGGTCAGTTCAAATTATGCAGGAATTGCATGTATTGGATTTCCCGAATGTAATGGTGTTTGGTTGCCTGATCTGCAGTTTGCACAAGGATTTAATTTATTTTCCCCAGTAGGTGCTAATTACCAAGGTGGTTTATTAGATAATGAAGTTCGTGTAACTATTCAGTTTATCCATCGAGTGGGGGCAGTGCTGACTGCAAGTTATATTTTGCTACTCGCCTTTGTTATGATGTTAAAGGCTCGCTTCAATTATCTAAAAATAGCTGCAGCAGTGCTGGTCTTATTAGTGATCGCTCAATTTACCTTAGGCGTTATGAATGCAGTTTATATGCTTCCAATTACTGTAGCAGTGGCCCATAACGGAGTCGCCGCTTTATTATTAGCAACGATTTTTTGTACATTGCATTTCACTCGTAAGGGGGAAAATGATGCATGCTAACCCAGTAGACCGACCATCGTCATCGGCTTGGCGTGATTATGTAGAGTTGTGCAAGCCTCGAGTTGTGCTTCTTATGTTATTAACCGTGGTTGTTGGAATGTATTTGGCAACTCCTGGCTGGGTTAATTTGTCATTGTTAGGTGCTTCTTTGCTTGGCATAGGATTATGTGCAGGAAGTGCTGCCGCAATTAATCACTTGGTTGACAAGCGAATTGATGCCATTATGGCGAGAACTAAAAAACGACCAGTTGCCAGTGGTCAAGTTTCAGTGTCTCAAGCTTTATCCTTTGCCTTAATCATGGGAACTCTTGGTCTCGCTGTTTTGGTGGTTTTTGTGAATCAGTTAACTGCCTTACTGACTTTTATTACTTTGATAGGTTATGCTGGAATTTATACAGGCTATTTAAAACGAGCAACTTCTCAAAATATAGTGATTGGCGGATTAGCAGGTGCAGCACCTCCCTTATTAGGCTGGACTGCAGTTACGAATCAATTAGATCCGCAAGCGTTATTGTTGGTGTTAATTATTTTTATCTGGACCCCGCCACATTTTTGGGCTTTGGCAATTTATCGTTATGAAGAGTACCAACATGCCCAAATTCCAATGTTACCTGTGACACATGGCATTGAATATACTAAGTTAAGTGTCTATTTATATACTATTTTACTGTTGGTAGTGAGTGTTTTACCTTTTGTGGTGGGGATGAGTGGCTTATTTTATTTAATAGGTGCTTTGATTCTTGGAGGACGGTTTTTATTTTGGTCGCATAAGCTTTATCGAACGAATAAACCCGTAGTTGCAATGCAAACTTTTAGATTTTCCATAGTGTATTTGATGCTATTGTTTGTATTTTTATTGGTCGATCATTATTTGTAAGGGGGTAAAATGAGTTTAAAAGTTAAAAGTATCACCTTTACAGTGGTTATTTTGTTGGCTTGTGCAGGGTTATTCTCGGGTATTTTTGTAGGACAACATGTGCATTTTAAGAAAAAAATTGATGTAGCTAAATTTCATGGTACTTATCTTGAAAATCCACGATCCGTTAATCAATTCAGTTTGACCGGAATCGATGAAAAGTCATTTGATAGTATGAGCTTAAAAGGAAAATGGACTTTAGTTTTTTTTGGTTTTACAAATTGCGGTTATGTTTGCCCGACCACTATGGCCGAATTAAATAAAATGTACCATATTCTTGAAGAAAAAGGTGTGAAAAATTTACCTCGCGTAGTGATGATCTCTATCGATCCTGAGCGTGATAATCAAGATAAGTTGGGTAGTTATGTCACTTCTTTTAATCCGGTCTTTTATGGAGCCCGAGGAGATGAAAAATCCATTAAATCTATGACCAGAGAAATGGGTATTGCGTATGCCAAAGTAATAGATAAAGAAAGTAATGATTCGAAAAATTATGATATGCAGCATAGTGGTGCTTTGATTTTATTTAATCCTCAAGGTGAACTTAACGCATTTTTTACTACACCGCATCATGCTGATTCTTTAGCC
The DNA here is from genome assembly GCA_016191305.1 of Legionella longbeachae. Classification (GTDB taxonomy): domain Bacteria; phylum Pseudomonadota; class Gammaproteobacteria; order Legionellales; family Legionellaceae; genus Legionella; species Legionella longbeachae_A. The sequence goes on from JACPOX010000017.1 coordinate 3,863, forward strand.
AGAGATTATATGTTACTGGTTTTATAGCCTTGTTATTTACTAAATTTATTTGTTAATTCAGGATGAGATTTTACATTTTGTAGACTAGGCTTTATTTATAAGCGTGAATTGTAAATAGTGCTTTTTAGCAAGCTTAAGAGCTCATAAACTAAATAAAAATAAAAATTGTTGAGGAGGGGCTCCATTGCCTCACTTTGATGCAGTAATTCCAAGAATTGGTGCATCAACTACTTATTACGGTACCGCAGTTTTGCGTCATTTGGAAACTATGGGTATGTATACTTTGAATGAGTCTATAGCCATATCCCGCTCTCGAGATAAATTCCGCTCTTTACAAGTCCTAGCTCGTAAAGGAATTCCTATGCCTTTGACCAGTTTTGCACAATCTCCAGATGATACTGAAGATTTGGTGCGTATGGTTGGTGGTGCACCTTTAGTGATTAAGTTGTTGGAAGGAACACAAGGGAAAGGTGTTATCTTAGCAGATAGTCATCAATCTGCCGTAAGTATTATCAATGCTTTTAAAGAAATGCATGCTAATATTTTAGTGCAAGAATTTATCGAAGAATCACGAGGAGTTGATATTCGCTGCTTCGTCATAGGTGAGAAGGTAGTTGCCGCTGTGAAGCGACAAGCAAAGGAAGGGGAGTTTCGTGCCAATGTACATCAAGGTGGTAAGGCAAGCAAAGTGAAATTATCACCCCAAGAAAGAGCGATTGCAGTCAGTGCTGCTAAGACTATGGGCTTAAAAGTGGCAGGTGTCGATTTAATTCGTTCCAATCATGGACCTTTGGTTTTGGAAATCAATTCGTCTCCTGGACTTGAGGGCGTTGAAAAAGCAACTGGTCTCAATATCGCTGGAAAAATCATCGAATATTTGCAGAAACACGCAAAACCAATTAGTTTAAATAATCGTTTTCATGGGTAATGTGAGTTGGGTTAGAAGGCATGAACATCTTCATGCTTCTATCCCAATGAGCGTAATTAAATCATTGGGATTTAAAAGAATTGATTTAAATTTTAAGTCCATTAGTTTTCCAATGGACTTTATAGGTTTTATTTAAGTGAATGGCAACTATCGTTTAATGTGATGATGCATCACTTTTTCCAATTAACCAATCAGCATTCACTTCAAATTCTTGAGCTAATACATGAAGCAGAGCATCATCTGGCTTGATTGAGCCATTTAATAAAGCTTCAGCTTTAAATTTAGGAATTCTAACTAGCTTTGATAATACTTCAATACGTTCTGTACTTGATTCTGGCGCACCAATATTATCAAGTTCTTTATTTAGTCGTTCAGAAAATCTCTTATTAAGCATCTGTTTCTCCTAATAATAATTAGG
>JACPOX010000018.1 GCA_016191305.1 Legionella longbeachae
ATTATCCCAATCTTACATTCTTCCTAAAAATTGTCCGATACCAATTCTTTTAATTCTCGTTTTGGGTGTCGTCCTAAATAATCCACTGACTGCATTTCTAGTAAACTACTTAGAGTTCGTTTAAATGTTTCCTTCATTTCCCCTTCTACATATAAGTCTTCAACAGAAACTGCTGCGGAAATAATTATATTAATTCCTCTGTCATACATCACATCGATAAAATGAATAAACATAATGGTTTGCAAAGTATGATTGAAAGTTAAAACAGGTATATTACTTACAAAAATCGTGTCAAATTTATCGGAAATTTCTAAATAATCCAATTGACTACGTGGCCAGTTACACAGAAGATCAAAAGCAAACCAAATCGTTTTTTCACCCATTTTCACAAAAGGGATGTCCCGATTTTGTATGCTAATAACACCATTTTCCTTAAATTCATGGGCTAATAGTAAAAATTGTTTTTCCATTGCTTGAGAAGTTTGCTCATTTAATGGAAATAAATAAGCATCTAAAAGTGGAGCTCGTCCAATGCGATAGTCTCTTTGTTCATTCAAATATAGAACGTTACAATTGTTTTTAATTGCTGTAATAGCCGGTAAAAATCTGTTGCGATGGACTCCATTTCGGTACAAATCATCCGGAGGTATATTAGAAGAAATGACTATAATAACTCCATGAGCAATCAAAGATTGCAATAATTCAGCCAAAATCATCGCATATGCCACATCATGAACCATAAACTCATCAAAACACAGTATACGCATCGATTTTGCCAATTTTTTAGCGATTTTATGAATAGGGTTTTTTTGTCCTTGCAGTTTTCTTAATTGAGCATCAATTTGTTGCATAAAATGATGAAAATGAAAACGCCCTTTTTTCTTCTCATCAAGGTATTCATAAAACAAATCAATCAGATATGTTTTTCCTACACCTACTGGCCCATAAAGATACAACCCTTTAATATGCGGTTTAATGAATGGATAAAACCAGGATGAATTTGCTTTTTTTATATCATTAGCAAGATGCTGCATTTGCAATAATATGTCTCGTTGTAACGGATCATCAAGAATATCGCCGCGATGAATCAATTCTTCGTATTGATTAAGCAGGGTCATTATAAAGTGACCTGAGAGTTAATATAGTCTGTAAGCCTTGTTTTGAGTTCAATCAATTTACCGTGAAAAAAATGACTTGTATTGGCAAAACGCAATACCGGAATTGCTGGTTTTGCTTGTAGCGCAAAATCAAAAACTAAAGAGGAAGAAACCACCTCATCCTCTTCACCTTGTACAATAAGCCAAGGATAAGGGGCAGTCTTAAATTCTTGATAATCATAATGATGTACTGCTGGAGCAATTGTGATTAATAAATTTGATTCAGATTGTGCTGCTGCGCGATAAGCCACATAAGATCCAAAAGAAAAACCCGCAAAAATTAATTTTATTTCGGGCTGCTCTTTTTGCCATTCACGAACTAAAATCAACATATCTTCACTTTCGCCAATACCCGCATCATAATTCCCTTCTGACTGACCCACGCCACGAAAATTAAAGCGTAGTGAAGGAATGTCCAATTCTCTAAAAACACGTGCAAGCGTGGTAACAACCTTATTATTCATAGCACCGCCTTGCAATGAATGAGGATGCCCCAGAAATGCTACAAAATCGGAGTGATGATGCTCAGGAACCGTCAAGATGGCTTCAAGCCTTCCAACTACCCCCTGAAAAAATAAGGTATGCTCTCCTGGGATAGCTAATTTTTCGCTGATTTGCATAGAAAACCTGTAACTTTAAAGTGTTATACTTCAAACTTCGCGAAGTATAACCATCCACAAGGATTCTAGTTAAACTTCACTTCCTTAAATATTTGTTCTTCAGAATCACTTTTCGGAATAACAAAATCTACAATCATTCCAATAACTGGTTTAGGTAGTTTGTTTATTTCCGTTTTAGATGATACTTTTTTTGCAAAAAACAGCCATGATAACAAAGGTGATTGTATTTTAATATTTTTTTCAAAATCTATAGCCTCACCAACACGCAGTCCAAAATCTTTTAAAATATTATCCGGTTGTATTTTAAAAAACTTACAAACTTCTTTCAACTGCTGAAAGACTTCAGGCAGGCAAGCTTTCTTATGCAACAAATTATCCCAACCCCTTTGATCATAATATTTTGCAATAAATCGACCTATTTTTTGGGGTATAAATTTTAATTCATTTTCAATGATTTTTTTAACTTCATCATCAGTAATAACCCACTGATTTTCACTGCACACTCGGATGATTTTTTCTACAAAAAAATGAACATAGGGCAAAAACAATAAATAAGTCTGTTTTTTATTTAAGTCACTTATTTTGTTGCTGACCTGCTCTATGTTTTCATATAAAACATGAACCGAAGGATCATTTTTTTCGTAACCCGCATTGTTAATCCAATTGTCTTTGTTTGATATACTATCATCAAACAAATAGGGACAGCGGAATGGTGCATTGCAATCGGCTATGTAATTTGAAAATTCAGTAATAATTTTTTCGATTTCCTTCTTTGCTTTTTTTAGATTTTCTTTTTTCTCTGATTGGCTATTTGTGTTTGAACTCTCGTCTTTTTTTCTATTGGTGGTGAATATGTTACCCATATATTGTCTCTTTTGTTTAGCAATAAACCAATATTGTAACAGACTGTTCTAATAAAAACCATTTAAGCATGCTTATTTTGGAAAAATAACTACTTTTCAACTACCTGAATTTGAAATATGATATACACGATGTTTCTAAATTCAACAAAAGTTTTTACGGTTTAACTACCAAAATTTAGAATAATGCGTTGACTTGAGATTTAATTGAGCAGCGACCTGATTTTTACTTTTTTGGAGGACTTGATCCATGCGACAGGTACCTGTAGTACAGTTTTTTATTCTGATGATGCTCACTCCATTTTTATCTGGGAGTCGCATATTATGAAAATTCATGATTTCAAACGTAAAAAAGAAGAACAACAAAAGATTGCCATGATCACTTGCTATGATTATCCATCTGCCTGTATCGTAGCCGAATCCAATATTGATTGCGTTCTCGTAGGTGACTCTGTAGCCATGGCAGTTCATGGTCACGATACAACAATTATGGCGACCATGGATATGATGGTACTTCATACTCAAGCCGTTGCTCGTGGTCTAAATCATCAATTTTTAGTCAGTGACCTCCCCTTTTTAAGTCATAAAATATCTCTGACTCATACCATTGAAAATGTAAAAAATCTGTTACGTGCTGGAGCACAGGCAATCAAAATCGAAGGAGCTGATCCAGATACCTGTCAAACGATATCTTATTTGGTGAATGCAGGCATTCCGGTCATGGGCCATATTGGTTTAACACCACAATCTATTCATCAATTAGGAGGCTATAAAGTACAAGGAAAAAGTCAAGAACAAGCAGACAATCTAACCCAACAGGCACTAAATTTGGAAAAAGCCGGATGTTTTGCTCTTGTAATTGAATGTGTACCACAACAATTGGCTCAAACTATAACTCATACCCTGAGTATCCCCACTATAGGCATTGGCGCAGGTTTTCATACCGATGGGCAAGTTCTTGTCTGGCATGACATGCTGGGTCTGCAAACCAGTTTCAATCCCAAATTTGTCAAAAGATATGCTCAAGGCAAAGAATTGTTACTGAATGCATTAAATACTTATGCCTATCAAGTACAACAAGTCAGCTTTCCTGCCGCTGAACATACATTTTAATCAGGAGATTGGTACTCGATGCAAATTTTTTATGATCTTGACGAGTGGGTGGTCTTTCGAAGCACTTTATCTGTCGAATCAACTATAGGTTTTGCACCTACCATGGGTAATTTACATGCAGGTCATGCTTCTTTATTTTTAACAAGTCAAAAAGAAAATCATTATACTGTTTCCAGTTTATTTGTGAATCCGACACAATTTAATCAAGCTGACGATTTGAAAAATTATCCACGGACATTGGAAGCAGATCTGCTGATTATGACTGACTCAGGTGTTGATTTTTGCATTCTTCCTAATGACAAGGCAATGTATGCTGATGGATATAATTATAAAGTAAATGAAAAAAAGCTTTGTCAATTGATGGAAGGCAGCCAGAGGCCGGGACATTTTAATGGCGTGCTCACTGTTGTAATGAAATTACTAAATCTAGTTAAACCACACACAGCTTATTTTGGTGAGAAAGATTACCAACAATATTTGCTGATTCAAGGAATGGCTAAAGCATTTTTTATGAATATAGAAATTAAAGCTTGTCCAACTATTCGTGAAACTAGTGGTTTAGCTTACAGTTCTCGCAATAACCGACTTAATCAAGAACAAAAACTCCTTGCAGAAGAGTTTGCTGACTTATTCCAGCAGAAAAATAAGTCCTGTCAGCAAATTATCGAAGAATTATCGCGAAAAGGAATTGTTGTAGAATATGTAGAAGAATATCAAGGACGTCGATATGCTGCAGTACGCATTGATGATATTCGTCTAATTGATAATTACTCACACGTCTAACATAAACAGTTACTTATATTAGGATTAGTTTACAAAATATTAGAAAAATGATTAACTACATGCATTTCATTTTTAAAAGGAATTAGTATGAATTGCCGTCTTACCTTAGTTGTACTTTTATCATCAATTTTCAACAATCTATTTGCCGGAAGTATGGGAAGTATACCCACTACTTTTGGAGGATTCTATGCAGGTCTCGGAACCGGTTTTACAACAGTTTTCAGTAATGACGAATATACAGTAAACAGACCAGGATTTGGCGTGGTACGATCGGGTACTAACAAGGTAAGTGATTCAGCGATTCTCTTTTCTGGACAACTAGGATATGGTACTTCGTTGAATAAAAATATCTACTTAGGTGGAAAAGCATCGGTATATTACACTCCCATGGAAAGCTTCCATCAAAATAGTTATGCTTCACCCAGAGGTCCTAATCAATTAGCAGCAGGACAAGATTCGTTATCTCGTACTTTCAAACCCATTTATAATATTGATGCGGTTTTAGGTTATGAAATGTTTCCAAATCTTATGCCATTTGTTGAAGCAGGTGTAAGTTTTGCCAATGTGAAACATGCCATTATTTTGGATGGTTCTATAGTTATTTTAAACGCCAACCTAGTAGATCATTACACAGGTGCGTTCAATGTAGATGGATATAAAACAGGGTATAATGTTGGTATCGGAGCAAATTATTTAGCTTATAAAAATTGGATTATTTCTGGAGAACTTGTTTACCATGATTTAGGAAAAAATAACTTATCCACCGTAATAAATACCAGCATACTATCAATTCCTGCAAATCATTTTAGAAAAGAAACAAACCAGGCGGCAACACTTCTGGCTACAGTGTCTTATTTAATTCCTAACTAAAAAAGAGCAGGTTGCCGGTCGCACGATAAACCCTATCTGGAACCAGATAGGGTTTTATCAGCCAACTGGATCATTATGAAGCAAAAATTTCTTTTAAAAAATCAGTCATTGCTTGCCAAGAACGCCGAGCAGCAACCGCATTATAAATTGTACCTAACTGAGTATCATGCGCTTGGGGATTAGTAAAAGCATGCTGAACCCGTCCATACATTTGCATTTCCCAATCTACTTTCGCTTCAGTCATCTCTTGGCAAAATGCATGCACTTGCTCCGGCTGAACCATAGGATCATCATAGCCATGCAAAGCTAAAATTTTGGCTTTAATTGGCTCCGACTTAAGAGAACCTGGTTTATGCAACAAACCATGAAAACTCACTACTCCTTTAAGCTCGGCTCCAGAACGTGCTAATTCAAGAGCACACAAACCACCAAAACAAAATCCAATAATTGCCACCTGTTTGTTCTCTACTTTTGGTATCGAACATACGGCCGCCAAACCAGCCTGTACACGCTGACGCAATAAAACCTGATCCGCAAGCAATGGCTTCATTAAAGCCTGTTTTTCTTCTGTAGTAGTACCAATCTGAGCGTGACCATACATATCTAAAGCGAACCCAATATAACCCATCTCAGCAAGTAATTTCGCTTTTTCACAAGCAAATTCATTACGGCCAGACCAATCATGGACTACCAATACTGCAGGACGTGGGCCTGCAATACTATCATCATATGCTAAAAATCCATTAAGCTCTTGTTTTTCATCATGATAAATGTAATTTGAAATATGCATCTAGTCCTCCTTGAAAAAAACTATAAAGTGTTGATTAACCCAGTTCCATGAAAATCCAAAGTAGAACAAAATCTATTGGACAATAAGTTATTTTAACCCCAGTTCGGAGTTTTTAATGTCGTTATACCAAAAATAAATTCCGCTGCCCCTAACTTCTCAACAAACTCACCCAAATAGCCCAACAAAATCATTTTGTTGG
>JACPOX010000031.1:0-7380 GCA_016191305.1 Legionella longbeachae
AGGAATGCTTTAAATGTAGGGTTGCTCTATCCAAACATAAACTTTCTAACATCTGATGTGCTTTATAAATAACTGCTGCTGCCGGTGCTTCATAAACCCCTCTTATTTTCATTCCAACTAATCGATTTTCAACAATATCAGCCACACCAATACCATGTGCTCCAGCAATTTTATTAAGCTTACTAAGTAAGGAAAGAGGCGTCATTTCTACAGCATTTAAAGCAACTGGGATACCTTTTTCAAAATCAATGCTCACTAATTCTGGACTATCAGGGGTTTGCTTTAATGAAGCAGTCATCAGTAATAAATCATCTGGCTGTGGTTGGGCTGGATTTTCTAAAACACCGCCTTCATGTGAAATATACCAAACATTATGATCTCGTGAATAAGGTGATTTCGGAGTAACAGGTACATCAATACCATGCAACTTGGCATATTCTATTGCTTCTTGTCTTGATTTTATCTTCCAACAACGCCATGGAGCGATAATTTTAAGATCAGGAGCCAATGCTTTTATGGTGTACTCAAAACGAACTTGATCATTTCCCTTGCCTGTTGCCCCATGCGCAATAGCATCTGCATTTTCTTGTAATGCGATTTCAACTAGTTTTTGGGCAATCAATGGTCGTGAAATAGTACCCAAAATGTATTGATTTTCATAAAGTGCACCTGCTTTAACTAGTGGCCACAAATAATATTGAACAAACTCTTCTTGGACGTTCATTAAATATACTTTGGACGCACCGCTATCCATTGCCTTTTGTTTGATTGCAGCTAAATCCTCACTTTGGCCTAAATCACAAATCACAGCGATTATTTCTGCCTGTTGATAATGCTCTTTAAGCCATGGAATCATTACCGAGGTATCAAGTCCACCAGAGTAGGCCAAAGCTATTTTTTTTATGGATTCAGTCATGATTTACTCCTGATAGTATTGTTTTAAATGAATAATAGGATCAGCCAATTTTTGGGGTATCACATCAGCGACTAGTTGACCGTTTTTTAAAATAATCAAGCGCTCAGACATTTTGCAGAGAAAATCAAGATCATGAGACGCAATTACTATGGTAACACCTAAAGATTTAACTGCGTTTAATAAGCTTATAACCTCATCAATCGTCGCTAAATCCAAACCTGATGTGGGTTCATCACAAAGCAATAAATTAGGTTTCATCATTAAACTTCGTGCTAAAGCAACACGTTGCTTTTGACCACCTGATAGTTGATGTGGATAAACGGAGGACTTGTCACTAATTCCCAAGCTTATCAGTAATGCCTTTGCTTCTTCCTCATGATTCAAGCTTTCATTATGCAAATTAGGTGCATATATCAAGTTTTGCATCACCGTCATATGGGGGAAAAGCTGAAAATCTTGAAACATAAATCCACTTTTTCCTGCAAAATCAATGCTCCCTGAATCCACAGTTTCTAACTGTTGAAACTCACGTTATTTAATACGAATAAAGAGCCAAAATATTTACAAACCTTATTTATTACTAACATAAAGCCCCTTTCGTTCGATTCTCTTACCTACAGCCTCAATGAGTAAAACGAATACATAGTAATAACTACCAGCAATACATAAAGGGACAAAATAAGTAAATTGTTCTGCAGCTACTGACTGAGCTCTGCGCATCAAATCCATACCACCTATAGTTGCAATCAAAGCAGTTTCTTTGAGGCGTGTTATCATTTCATTAATGAATGCTGGAAAAATATTTTTTATTACTTGCGGTAAAACAATATCTTTCCATAAATAAAATCTAGGAATTTGCAGTGTTTTTGCTGCTTCAAATTGACCTTTTGGTAAATGTTCTATTCCTGCTCGCAAAATTTCAGCAATATATGCCGAACTATTTAAACCAAAAGTTAAAAGACCAGCTGCTAAAATATTTGCCTTGATACCAATTAAAACAGGTACAGCGAAATAAATAAAACTCAATTGTAAGATCACTGGAGTTCCTCGCATCACTGAAATAAATCCATTAATAATCGGTTTTAAAATTCCTTGATAGCGTAATAAAGCCATTAAAGTTCCTAAAAATGTGCCTATTAATAGCCCACCAAACAATAATATTAAGGTAATTAAAGTACCCTCTCCTATGTAGATGACATTTTGTTTCAACTCTTCCATTTTATCTCCCAAAACCAGCATATATTCAATTAATGGATATTTAATTATTCTGAAAAAAGAGTGGATTTATTAATCTCCTCAGGGATGCTGATATAGCACGCTAGAACAAAAAGGGACAAGCTAAACAGTGCAGTATAATAAATCTTCATATGAATACAAATCCAGTTTTTATCCGTTTTAAAAATTTATCAACTAAAAGTTGTTATGTCAAGAGATTGTGAATATAATTCCTTTAAAATGATTTCATATTCATTAATTGGAGATACAAATGAGCCAAGATGCTGCTCTTGATGGACATATATTAAATATTGTGCAAACTGAGAGGATTCTTGAACAAATTGATTTGCAAAACTCTTTAAAAAAACGAGGTTACACAATTCCCCAGGCCACTCTATCGCGTCGTCTGAAAAAATTAAAAATTGCAAAAATAGAAGGCATCTATCAGGTAGTGGATTTCAATATACCTAACTTGCCATTAGTACTTAATATGCAAGTATCCGATTATGGACTCATCATTCTTCATACTCATCCAGGAAATGCAAACAGCCTTGCTTTTTTTATTGATAGAAAATACGTCTCCTATTCTCCGCAAAACACTCAAAACTCTGGAATATTAGGAACTATTGCTGGTGATGATACAGTGCTACTTATTGTAAAAAATAAAGAGCAATTACAGAATGTTATGGATTTGTTGCAGGATGAATTTCCTTATCTTAACGTCAGTTCTGGATAAGAAGCACTTTAGCTATAAGCTCCATCTCGATCCATCCTAACAATTTATTGATCTCCTTAATAACTTTATTTTCTATTGGAATAGTCGAAAATATCTAAGATTAAATAATATTTCCTTAATATTGTAAGGTTATATTGCTAGTTAATTTAAATTAAAGCTATGAACACATAATGTTTGAAAGAAAAGATAACAAAATAAGCTATTCAGATATGGTTAAATTAAAATTTTACCGTAATTATCTTCAAGTTACTTTTTGGAAGAATAATGATAATAATGTTAAGGAAAAACTTAATAAATTAGAAAATATCGATATTTTTAGCTTTAATCCTAAAAAAGAAATTCAACCTGATGGAATATTTAAATTTGATGAATTTTTGCCTAACTTAAAAGATAAAAATTTTACTACAAATTATATGTTTGAAAACGATGGTCAAATCCTAGATGGCCTTAATATGTTTACGAAGGAAGAAGAATGTATTCATATTTTATTAAAGTTAAGTACTGCGCTCGAAAACGAATGTAGAAATAATATTCATTCGTATGAATATGAAAATATATTAATTAATGGATTCTGGTATCCTGCAATAAAATCCCCAGAAAGTTACAAAAAAACAGTTAAAAATCATGCTTTAAGAAGAGTATTAATAGAGCAACTTGAAAAACAAGAACTTTTTTTTGGAAGAGTTATGCAATTTTATTCTATTATTCCTGAAAAGTTATTTGACCAATATATGAAAGAAAGAGTTTACTTTACTGAGTCTTCAAATGGATTGATTATGTTTCATGGTAAACATCTTCATATGCTAATATATTATCTTCTTTCACATTTTATTAATGATAAAAATAAATTAAATTCTTTAATTGATGAGCTGATAGAAAAAGGTAAATGGGGGGATATGTTTGATGATAATACCTTACAAAATTGTTTAAATCCCTATTTTCTGCATTCATTGATCCTTACACATCATAAACTAAAAAACTCTTATTTATCAATGTACATACGTGATATATTTTTTAACCATTCTATTAAATTGAAAAATACAATTGTTACTGGTGATATATCAATGAAAGATTTTTTTGAAGGGATTAATAAAAATTTACAAATAAATATCTTAGAACCTCAGATTGAAAATCAAATTAATAATTCATTAGCTGAAAAAAATGGCATAACATTAAATTCAAACGAACAGGTAGAATATTTTATTATTGATAAAACCAGTGATAATCGAAATGTTATCAATAAAAAAATTACTTTCCTCAACACTCATAAATATAAAGAAAATCAAAAGTCGAGTGAAAATCTTATCGATACATGTGATAAAAAATTTTTTGGAAACTAGGGTCACCTAACTGTTGTCATCTAACTACATACCATACTATGCAATTCGGGCTTAATTTTTTTCCATTGATTTAAAGGAGAAAAATCCGGATTTGCCATTTTATCGGCTGGAAGATAAAACGTTTGTTCTAATAAATACTGACCAGTAAGAGCAGCATGAGACACATTATCCGTAAATACAATCCAACTGCTTTGAGCTGGAAAATCAACCTGCTCTTTTTTGACCGCTGACTGATAAGTATCATCTAACTTCATTGTATCATGTAAATGCAACATGTAATGATCATAGGGTGAGCGCAAAGTTTTAGTAACTTTAACCAACTTTAGTAGTTTGGCTTTCATTTTATTATAAGGTGCAATTTTGGGTGCGAACCGATTAAGAACATCGGTGAATGGCTCACCTAAATTCCAGACTCGAGGTTCATTATGCGGATTTACATTGCAGAACACACGTAAAATTCTTAATCCATGGACAGGACTGGCAGAAAATGAATCCACATGCAAACGTGTATCATCTTTACGTTTTGAAGATACTCGTCCATTGATTTGCGCTGGTCTAAAACTTGTTCTACCCCATTGCAAATGGGGCATATAAGATGGCAATGTATCATTGATTAACTGATGGGCAAATTCGGCATAACCATGCATCATTTGTTCTAGCTTGCCATCAAGCCCATTAATTTCTTTTTTATAAGCACCCAGTTTCCTATTGCGAATATCGTAACTAATATTTTTACGACTGCCATCTAGAATATTCTCAGACATTAAAACAGGATTGATAGGAGAAAAATAATATTCAGGAAAAAACAAAACTTTTCCATCTTCGAGCTGAGTAATACTTTCTTGCTGATTGATTTGCGCTATATTTTGTGTGAATAAAGAGGAATTCATTTTTTACCCTAAATATCGTGTAATTTAGTAAATATCGAATATAATCCAATTTTTATTATTTGGGTATATTGCTTCGTTGCTCGCATGGTTGATGTAAGAATGCGAGTAAATACGTTACTTATTCTGGGATTATACCATGTCGCTTTGTCCTTGTGGATCACAAAATAATTATGAAAATTGCTGTGCCTTATTCGTGGATAAAAAACAACTACCAAAAACTCCTGAGCAATTGATGCGTTCACGGTATACTGCTTACAGTCTTGGAAAAATTGACTACATCAAAAATACGATGAAAGGCCAAGCATTAATTGGTTTTAATGCATTGGAAGCCGAAAAATGGGCTAAAAACGTAAAATGGATTAATCTGGATGTCATCCAAGCAAGCATGACCACCCCTGATGTGGGTTTTGTAGAGTTTACAGCACGTTTTTCAGAAAATAACCAAATCAAAATAATTCATGAAGTAAGTGAATTTCATAGAGAAAATGGAGCTTGGTTGTATGTGAGTGGCAAGCACAAACATGCTTCAAATAAAATCACTAAAGCTAAAACAGCTCGTAACGCGCCCTGCCCTTGTGGCAGTGGTAAAAAGTTCAAAAATTGTCATGCAAAATAACACTCAGGTTTAAAATAATGAAAGATCATCTTCTACTTAATATTTTTATTTTTTTGACTGCCGCGAGCATTATGGTACCTATTGCCAGCCGTTTTAAATTAGGATCGGTACTTGGCTATCTTACTGTCGGAATTCTTATTGGACCGTTTGGATTCAAGCTCATAGAAAACTCTCAACAGATTATGCATTTTGGTGAGTTCGGTGTGGTTATGATGTTGTTTCTTATCGGATTAGAACTAGAACCATCTATGTTGTGGAAACTTCGCAAACTCATTATAGGCTTAGGTAGTTTTCAAGTATTATTAACTACTTGTGCTTTAATGGCTATCGGACTGATACTCCATTACGATTGGCGCGCAACCTTAGCAGTAAGTATGGCTTTGGCACTTTCATCAACAGCACTGGTTTTACAAATGCTGCAAGAAAAAAATCTGTTGAAAACAGCGGAAGGCGAAACCGCTTTTGCCGTATTGCTATTTCAAGATATTGCAGTAATTCCTATTTTAATCATTATTCCTTTACTCGTACAGCATGGCAACATTCAAATCAATATGTATGAAACAACGTCCATCATGAGCCTTCCTAGTTGGCTACATGCAATTTTGGTTGCTGGAGTAATTGGCACTGTTATTTTAATTGGCCATTATTTATCAAGACATCTATTTTTCATTATTGCCAAAACTAATTTGCGTGAAGTATTTACTGCTTTTTCTCTTGCTTTAGTAGTTGGGATTACTTTATTAATGGAATCAATAGGAGTATCTCCTGCTTTGGGAGCATTTATTGCGGGTGTCGTTTTAGCTAACTCTCAATATAGGCATGCTGTTGATGCAGACATTCAACCTTTTAAAGGCATTTTGCTCGGGCTATTTTTTATCTCGGTGGGAATGGGGATGAATTTCACCATTTTTTCCCAAAAAACGATTCTCATTATTGTCTCAGTTCTCTGCTTAATTAGCATCAAAGCACTTATTCTGTTTTTCCTTGGACGTATCTTTGACCTAACTAAATTGCAAACATTGGGTTTTGCTTTTGCTTTGTCGCAAGGGAGTGAGTTTGCCTTTGTTCTGTTTCAATATGCCAGTACCACTAAAGTGATCAGTCAGGAGAGTGCAGGATTTTTTACTCTTGTAGTAGCATTATCCATGCTTGCCACTCCTTTTTTAATGCTTTTTTACCATCGATATATTTTACCTAAATTTATGAGTTTCTTACCTGAACGAGAATATGACTCCATCAATGAAAAAAATGGTATTATTCTCGCAGGTTATGGTCGTTTTGGACAAATTATTGGCCGCTTACTCAATGGGGATCACATAAAGATCACCGTATTGGAAAAAAACCCTGAACAAATTGAATTACTAAGAAAATTTGGTTATATAGGCTATTTTGGTGATGCCAGCCGATTGGATTTGTTAAAGAGTGCTGGGGCTGAACATGCAAAACTGTTAGTTGTTACCGTTGGTAATCCCGATGCAAACTTGAAAATTGTTGAACTAGCCAAACAACATTTTCCTCATCTAAAAATTTATGCCAGAGCACGTAATCGTCGTCATGCTTATGAATTGCACCGAGCAGGTGTTGATTATTTCATTAGAGAACTATTTGATTCTTCTTTAACCATGACAAAACATATTATGAAGTCTTTAGGCTATAAAGCGGAAGAC
>JACPOX010000031.1:7399-9211 GCA_016191305.1 Legionella longbeachae
AGCCGACGCTTTTAAAGAACATGACGAGGCTACATTGATTCAATCTTTTGAGTTTTTTGAAACCGAAAGTGATCTGATCAATTTTTCTCGTCAGGCAAAAGGAGAATTAGAACGTATTCTTCAATCGAGTTAAGGAACGAGCCCGTTCCTTAACATGAGTTCTGGATAAGGAACTTTGCATTTCATGGATCCGATCGGCCTGAGGAGGGCTTTAGCCCGTCGCTAATGCGACTCCTAAGGGCGAACGGATCGGGAGTAAGCTTAGATCTAAGATGCTTCTTATCCAGAACTCACGTATCCTAAAGGAGTATCAATAAAAAATGATAAATCTTCAACATATTACCTTAAAGACTTTTCTCAATGAATATTGGCAAAAAAAGCCATTGATTATTCGTCAAGCATTGCCAGACTTTGTTAATCCATTATCTCCTGATGAGCTGGCAGGACTTTCTCTTGATGAAGATGTTGAAAGTCGTTTAGTCTTTGAAACACCTAATGAAAAACCCTTTTGGCATCTAAAACGAGGCCCTTTTATAGAAAGCGATTTCTCTACCCTTCCAGAAACACACTGGACGTTGCTTGTACAAGGCGTGGATAGATTAATTCCAGATGTTTATACTTTACTTAATCACTTCGATTTTATTCCGCAATGGCGTATAGATGATGTCATGGTGAGTTATGCAGTGCTCAATGGCAGTGTGGGTCCGCATTATGACAATTATGATGTTTTTTTATATCAGGCCAAAGGACGACGGGAGTGGTCACTGACCACTAAGTCTTGTCATAGTGACAACTACATTAAAAACCTTGAGCTGCGGATCATGAATCAATTTGTGGTTGAGGAACGCTTTGTTCTCGAAGAAGGCGATATGCTCTATCTTCCACCACATATAGGGCATTATGGTATTTCTCTTTCCGATGAATGCATGACCTACTCTTTTGGCTACCGAAGTTATCAAGGACAAGAATTATTGGATAGTCTTGCTGATTATTTATCTGAAAAAGAAGTATTCAAAAATTTATATCAAGATCCTAACTGGACTCATTTACAAAACTCATCCGAAATCCCAAGAGCAGCTTGGCAAAGTGCACAACAACTGTTACAGCAAATAATCAATAATGAAAAAATTATGAAATCCTGGTTTGGATGTTTTGCAACACGACTGGATCAACAAGAAGAGATACAATTACCTATGCCGCTAGAGGAGGATGAAGCCGTTGATTTAGCATGTTTTATAAAAAAGATAAACAATGGATGTAGTCTTATTAGGAATTCATCCTGCCGTTTTGCATATACGAATGATGAAAATCTATCCGAATATCAATTTTATCTTAATGGATGTGAATGGGACATCGATGGTGTATCCCCTGCTTTGCTGAGTTATATCGCCAATAATCGTCATTTATTATATTCCTCCATTTGCAATTATTTGCATACAACAAAGAATCAATTATTTATTTATGATTTATGGAAAATGCAATGGTTGCAGTTTGAAGAAAATTAGCGGTTCTAAATTATATTGGTTAAACTCAAAAACGTAGAGTATAGTTAATATACACATAATAATAAGGATATGTAATGAAAAAGATAATACTAGCTGTAGTCTTAGTATGCTCAGTTCCCTTTCTCAGCAACTGCTCCAACGGTAATTGCTGTGGAACTTGTGCTAGTGATTGCGGGGGCTGTGGTGGTTGTGGCGGAAGTTGGTATTAAATACTTTATAGTCTAGGGATTGAAGAATGATAAAACATATTCCCTAGACCATCTTTGCTCGTTTAGTCCACTTATCCCACATTTTCGTTACGTATTAA
>JACPOX010000019.1 GCA_016191305.1 Legionella longbeachae
AGACAAAATCAAATTGACCCCTGAAGTTATTCCTGCATTACTGCAGTTAAAAAATGCAGGGTTTGGCTTTGTTATGGTGAGTAACCAAAATGGTATAGGAACTGCTGCTTTTCCAGAAGAAGACTTTATGGTTTGTCATGAATTTATTCTGGATCTTTTGTCTTCGCAAGGAATATTCTTTGATGAGATTTTTATTTGCCCGCATTTGCCTGCAGATAATTGCTCATGCCGTAAACCAAAAACGGGTTTGTTGGATCAATTCATAAAACAGACAGCAATAAACCAATCTTTTTCCTGGGTCATTGGTGACAGAGAAACAGACAAACAACTGGCTGAAAATTTAAATTTAAAATTCCTACCTATTTCTAAAGAGCATGGATGGGATAAAATTACTCAGACAATACTTAATAATGCACGTTCTGCTGTTATTAATAGAAAAACTAAAGAAACACATATTGAATTATCTTTGCTATTAGATAGTGACCAAACCAGTTCAATCACTACACCAATAGCATTTTTTAATCACATGCTCGAACAAATATCCAAACATGCTGGATTTAATTTGGAATTGCACGCTATTGGGGATATGGAAGTTGATGATCATCATCTGATTGAAGATACAGCAATCGCTTTGGGTGAGGCGCTGAAACAAGCACTTGGCGACAAATGGGGTATTAACCGTTATGGCTTCACCTTACCCATGGATGAGGCTTTAGCCTCTATAGCCATAGACATCAGTGGCAGAGGTTTGTGTGAGTTTAACGGACAATTTACACGAGAGTTTGTTGGGGGCATGGCCACTGAGATGGTGCCACATTTCTTTCACTCCTTATCAAGTGCACTTGGTGCAAGCATTCATATTGAAGTGACAGGAAAAAATCACCACCACATGATAGAGGCCTGTTTTAAAGCATTAGGAAGAGCATTAGGTCAAGCATGTAGGAAAACAAATAATTTTCTTCCATCAACAAAGGGGAGCTTATGATTGCCATAATCGATGTAAGTGGTACAAACCTAAGCTCATTAGCTAATGCATTAAAAAGATTAGGTTTTGTCTATCAACTCACTCATGATGCCAGGGTAATTAGTAAAGCATCCCATGTTATTCTTCCAGACGTAGGAACAGCTGCCTTTGGCATGAATGCTCTAAAAAAATATGATTTAATTGATGTAATTTGTTCATTAAAACAGCCCCTCCTTGGAATTTGTCTTGGCATGCAATTGTTACTTGAACACAGTGAAGAAGGTGATGTTCCATGTTTAGGACTAATATCTGGCAAGGCACAGCGTTTATCTCCTCAAAAAGGATATCCAGTGCCCCATATGGGCTGGAATCAATTGCAATGGTGCAAGGATACTTCTTTGCAAATAGGAATAAATGAACAAGATTTTGTCTATTTCATCCATAGTTATGCGCTCGTCGATACTGAATATGCTTTAGCTCGTTGCAAATACAGTGAACCTTTTACTGCAATCATTCAAAAAAACAATATTTGGGGAATGCAGTTTCATCCAGAAAAGTCAGCAGAAGTCGGAATGACTTTATTGAAAAATTTTTGTACCTATTCACTCAATATCAGTGAAGCGGAGGTTGTATGATCCTTATTCCAGCAATTGATCTGAAAGAAGGCCGTTGTGTACGTCTACGACAAGGAAAATTTGATCAAGTGACTCAATTTGATATCCCTCCTATTGAACGTGCTGCTTACTTTAATCAGTTAGGTGCAAAACGTTTGCATATTGTTGATTTAGATGGAGCCCTAACAGGAACCATGCAACAGCTCCCCTTAATTTGCTCTATGCAAAATACTGGCATTACAGTACAAGCAGGAGGAGGCATTCGTTCTATTGAACAAGCAAGATTATGTTTTTCTGCAGGAATATCGAATCTAGTCATTGGTAGTATTGCAATAAGCAATCCTGAGCTCACTGCACAAATTGTTAAAGAAATACAACCTCAACACATTATCCTGGAATTCTGATGATCTTGCAACATTGCGCACAATAGGCGTAAGTGCAGCAATCCTTGGGTTAAGCTTGTATCAGGATAATTTTAACTTGAAATCATTGTTATTAAGTGAGTATGCATTATGTTAACCAAGCGAATTATTCCCTGCCTTGATGTGCGCAATGAACAAGTAGTCAAAGGAGTACAATTTCGCAATCATCGAGTTGTTGGATCTATTCTCGCGCTTGCTGCAAATTATTCTGCATCTGGTGCAGATGAACTGGTTTTTTATGACATTAGCGCAAGTGCCGAACAACGAACAGTTTGTCCCGAATGGGTCAATCAAGTAGCGGCTACAATTAATATTCCTTTTACAGTAGCTGGTGGAATTCGAACAGCGAATCAGGCAAAATCTATATTAAACGCCGGGGCAGATAAAATATCTTTAAATAGTCCTGCATTGGAAACTCCTTATTTGATTAATGAATTAAGTCGAAACTTCGGTAATCAATGTGTGGTTATAGGAATTGATAGCCAATGGATAGACGATGATTATTATGTTTATCAATATACTGGAGATGAAAAAAAAATCGTGAATTCTCGACGTAAAACAAGTGAATGGATCACAGAGGTTCAAGACCGTGGCGCCGGAGAAATTGTCCTCAATTGTATGCAATCCGATGGAATGCGTACAGGATATGATCTGATCCAATTAATTCAAATGCGTTCGCTATGCCAGGTGCCATTAGTTGCATCAGGTGGTGCTGGAAGCCTAGATGATTTCACAGAATTATTTCTTCAATCTCACGTAGATGGAGCGTTGGCCGCAAGTATTTTTCATGACAATATATTGACTATAAACGATATTAAAGTAGCACTTAAAAAACAAAATATAGGGGTAAGATGATGAATCATATGGAAATTAACAATTTAGACTGGGAAAAAATGAATGGTTTATTACCAGCCATTATCCAAAATGCAGAAAACGGTAATGTGCTCATGTTAGGCTATATGAATCAAGAATCATTAATTGCCACCCTTACCACAGGTCAACTTAATCTCTATAGTCGTAGTCGCAAACGGTTATGGCGTAAAGGGGAAAGTTCCGGGAATAGTATGTCTATTCAACATATCAGCGTTGATTGTGACAACGACAGTCTGTTAATTCAAGTTTTACCTAAAGGCCCTGCCTGCCATTTGGGATATAGCAGTTGTTTTCAACCTGCTAACAATACTGGCCTTGGATTTATGCACGAATTAATGGAGCTTATCAATGAACGCGCCGAGACAAAAAACGAAAACAGTTACACTGTAAAATTATTAGATTCAGGGGTGAGTCGATGTGCTCAAAAAGTAGGTGAAGAAGCCGTAGAAACGGTTATCGCGGCAGTAAATAATGACCGTGAAGAATTGGTAAATGAATGTGCTGATTTGATTTTTCACTTATTTGTTTTATTAAAAGCTTGTGAATTAAATTTTTACGATGTATTACAATGTTTACAAGATAGAGACCGAAGCGTTCATACTTAATACTTCACGATGTAAAAAACGATAATAATTTTTAGCACGCTGCACATGTTGTTGGGATGGGACTAATTTAGGAGGATCTAACACAACCACATCATACTCTCCTGCTTTTATTAAATAATCTCTAGCATCAGCCTCTATAAATTCAATTTGCGATAAATCATTCAATGCTGCATTTTTTTTCCCTTGAGCTATAGCTGGCCCTGAACTATCTATTGCAGTAACTTTTAAGGCGCCTGCTTTAGCAGCATGTAGTGCAAAACCACCAGTATAACAATAAAGGTCCAAGATCTTCCTACCTTTTGACAATTGTGCAATACGCTGATGATTTTCTCGTTGATCGAGAAATAGACCTGTTTTTTGCGTCTGAGCAAATGCAACATCATAAACTACTCCTGCTTCAAGAACTTGAGCACTATGATGTGTCTCTTGCACATTAATTTGTTTCCATCCATCTTGCGCCAAGGGTTTACTTTGCGGCATCCAAATAATTTCATCAGAAGGAAATAACTCTTGTAAAACTCGCATAATTAATTCTTTATTTAACTCAACCCAATATGCAGAACTGGCAACCACACAAGTTTGATTAAATCGGTCAATAGTTACACCAGAAAGACCATCTGCTTCACTGTTAAACAAACGATAAGCTGTCGTTTCTGCATTAGGTAGATTAATGCACTCTCTTACCTGTTTTGCTTGTCGTAATCGATGTGCGATCAAAGAATCCAACTGAGTAATATTAAAAGACTCGCTTACAAGTGCTAATACTCTTACTCTGTAAAGCGAATGTTCATTATAGACACCTACACCGATATATTTTTCGTCTGCATTAAAAATATCAACTAAATGTCCGGTAATAAGCTTCCCAGCAGTTTTAGCAATCGCTTTAGGAAATATCCAGGGATGCCCGCGTAATACTGTATTTTGTTTTGCTGCAAGCAAAATAACTTTTGCATTCATTTTTCTATTTCCCAAAAGATCAAAAATCGGCTAATCTACACAAAGAACGATAGACCTGCAATAGTTCATAGTTATATACCCGGAATTCGCAGTTCCCGCTCAAAATTAACTAATAAAAGAATAGAGTCTGTTTACAGACCTTAAGAATAATTTAGGGATAGTTATGCCGCAAAATATTAAAATCCTTTTTATTTCACTGTTGGTTGTTGTTTCCACTAAGATTGCAAATGCTACTCCCTGGTTTACAGGCCCTATATTTGCGGGATCAGGACATACCATTCCACGTGGTCACACTAATTTTGAAATTTATGGTATCGATGTTTTATCCAATGGTAAATACAATAATTCTGGTAATGTAATTAATACCCCGCTTTTTAAAAGTATCTTGATTAATCCGCTGTTAACCCATGGTTTTACAGATTGGATGGATATACAAGTCTCCGTACCCTATGCTTACAATGCTACACGAGGAATGAGCTACAATCATGTAGCTGACAACTCTCTTGGAGCTGGATTTCAATTAATTGAGCAAAAGAAACATAAACTACTTCCTGATTTGCGACTATTTATCCAGGAAATTTTCCCTACAGGAAAATTTGAACAACTTAGTCCCGTGCTTTTAGGTACAGACTCAACAGGTTTGGGAAGTTACAGAACAAATATTACCTTGAATTTCCAATACTTAGCTGAAGTATTTAATTCCCATTATTTGCGTACACGGCTCATTTACTCCCGCCTTTATTCCACTCCAGTTAATGTAACTGGGCTTAGCAGCTTTGGAGGAACACTCAATACCCGCGGAAAAATAGATCCAGGAACAGAAAGTGATATTGACCTTGCTTTTGAATTCACCTTAACACAAAACTGGGTTGCTGTAATGGAAGGTTATATTACTCAAGGAGGGGCGAATAATTTTAGTGGTATTTTGAACACTGTAAATGATGGGGATACACCCTCTTTCAGAGGTAATTTTTATGAGACTGGGTTAGCTCCTGCAATAGAATATAATATTACTTCAAATGTGGGGATTATAGGTGGTGTATGGTTTCCAGTAAAAGGACAAAATACCTCCCATTTTATATCCTATGTGGTAGCACTTAATGCGTTCTGGTAAGTAAGGTGAAGGGGGCTTCTATGGAAAATACAAATAAATTCTCCTATGGGCTAACCCTAGGTGCTTTGGGAGTTGTATTTGGGGACATTGGAACTAGCCCATTATACGCTCTAAAAGTAACAATGGATAATTTACCGATCACTCAATTAAACATCTTGGGTGTTCTATCACTCATTTTCTGGTGCTTGATTATTATTATTTCTTTTAAATATCTGATCATGATTTTTCGTGCAGATAATGATGGTGAAGGAGGAATTCTTGCACTTTTGGCACTTATGAAACATAAAAGTACAAAATATGTTCCATTATTTTATATAGTTTCCATATTTGGTGCAGGACTGCTATTAGGTGATGGAATGCTCACCCCAGCTATATCCGTAATCAGTGCTGTTGAAGGGATCAGTACCCTTTCTGAATCATTTACACCCTACATTCTTCCATCCACTGCCATTATCCTAGCGCTCATATTTATGTTGCAAGCAAAAGGTACAGAAAGTATAGGTTATCTATTTGGTCCATTGATCCTTATCTGGTTTGTTACTATTGCGATATTGGGCATAATTCAAATAGTTAAAGCACCTATTGTTCTCACAGCAATCAATCCTTATTATGCCCTGGCTCTCTTCCACGCTACTGGTTTCAAGGGATATTTGTTATTAGGAGGAATTTTTCTTGTGGTTACAGGAGGTGAAGCTCTTTATGCAGATATAGGGCATTTTGGAAAAAATCCAATACGTGCCAGTTGGTTTGCGGTAGTTCTTCCCTGTTTGTTGTTAAATTATTTTGGTCAAGGAGCCAACTTACTCTTACACCCAAATGCTATAAGTAATCCTTTCTTTATGATTGCACCTAATTGGTTTTATATCCCTTTAATCTTTTTAGCTACTATTGCAACAGTAATTGCTTCACAAGCAGTTATTTCTGCTACTTTCTCTTTAACCAAACAGGCCGTATTATTAGGCTTATGTCCGCGCATACCTATAATTCAAACATCCAAAGAACATTTTGGACAAATTTATGTACCGCAAATTAATTTTATCTTGTTTATTGGAACTATAACCTTTTGTTTTACTTTTCAAACATCAGATAATCTTGCACATGCATACGGAATCGCAGTGAATGCTGACATGCTTCTGATTGATGCTATGGTTGCGTATGCTGCATTATCTATTTGGAAATGGTCAAAATTAAAAGTCGCGATTATATTCGGTTTGTTAATTACAATAGACTTTGCCTTTTTAGGTTCTAATTCACATAAATTTTTGACTGGTGGTTGGGTCCCTGTCACCTTTGCCTTGATTATTGCAGCACTCATGTATACTTGGAAAATGGGGTTGGAATATTTACGTAGCAATTATTTTATGAATAAAGAAGACGTATCCAAAATTATTAAGCAATTAGAGTATAAAAGTCTAAATCAACTTCTCGATTTAACAGCAATTTTTATCACTGATGTTTATGATAAAAGTGGAGGAAGCTTCCTTCATTTTCTAAAGCTAAGCCGAGCAGTTCCTGAACGGGTCATTATTGTTAATTATGTTGTTGATAATATTCCTTACTTACATTACAGCCAACGCTATGAAATTACCTGCTTGCAGGAGAAAGTGTTTAATTTAACCTTGCGTTACGGTTTTATGGAAACTATTTCCATACCTAGAGCTTTGGAAAGAGCTTCTAATAAAAATCTTTTCCCCTTTAAGTTAAATGTTGACCGAGCAACATACATGGTCGAAATTCCTAACATTACTGCCTCTAAAACCAAAAAATCATTAACCTTCTTCTGGCAGGAAAAATTATTTGCTTTTCTAATTCGCAACTACTCAGCAAACTTAAATATCGAATTCTATAAATTACCTTACAATAGAACTATGGCTATTGGCACTTATTATATAATGTAATCTCAGGAGTTACCTATGTGGTTTAATAATGCACTTATCTATCAATATGAAATTGATGAAGCTTGTGATTTAACAGCTTCGTTAGCTGAAAATAATCTGAAACCTTGCCCTCCCCATGCACGCTTTGTATATGGTTGGCTCCCTGTATTTGCGGATGAGTTCGTTCAGGACATAGCTGGTAGTTCTCTTATTTGTATGGGTAAAGAAGAACGCTTACTTCATAGAGGGGTGATTAATAAAATGCTCTCCGAAAAGGTGCAAATACTGGAAACCCAGCAAGGCCGTATTATAAAAAGAGCTGAGAAAGCTCAATTAGCTGAAGACATTGAATTTGAACTATTACCAAAATCCTTTTGCATTCAAAAAAGATTGCTCGCTATTCTCGATAGCGTTAGTAAAAGAATAATTATCAATGCATCAAGCACTACTCAAGCCTCACAGCTTACTTCACTTTTGCGAAAATCCGTTGCAGGGATCTCCATTGAACCACTAACTCATAAAGAAAATCTGGCTTTACGATTTGCACAATGGATTCATTCTGCCGGAACACTTCCTGACTCCTTTCAATTGGCATCAGATTGTCTGCTCTTTTCTCTTGATGACGATAAAAAACGTATCCATTGTAAAGGCTATGAGTTGCCCGCAGAAGAAATTTTAACTTTATTATCCCAAGGTATGGCTACGGCTGAAATTTCATTAATTTGGAAAGAAAGAATCCAATTTACCCTAACCCATGATTTTACTTTCAAAAAACTGAAAAGCCTTGATTATCTGCTTGATGATTTTAACGACATTAAACAACTAGATGAAGAATACCAGCAAAAAGACGCTGCGCTTACATTATTATCTGGAGAACTTCGTGAATTGACTAATGATCTTTTAGCAGCACTAGCGATAAAAGAGCAAGAGCCTATTTTAGAAGAAGTATAAAACATGAAAAGAGTCCATGACCTTGACTTTCACTGACGTTAAGTTAAGGAAAAGTGGCTTTCAAATGTAGGTTGGGCCCCTGGCTCAACATGAACATCTGCTTAAAATATAATCTTTGGTTGGGCCAGGGGCCCAACCTACAAAATTGTAAAGTTAATAACATCTTTTACGTTATTTTTTCCATCTTGCTTGTAGGGTAAGTAGCTTTATAAACCATCAATGCTTCATTCGCAGCTTGCTTAAGTCCTAATGCACTATTGGCATAATACATAACCGCCAAGGCTTGTTGTACACTAGGCGCTTGCGGATAGTTTTTAACGAGATAACTCGCTCGCTCAGTAGCGGCAACATACATTTGGCGCTTAAAATAAAACTTCGAAACATTTAATTCATGCTGTGCAAACATATTGCGCAGATAAATCATTCGTTGCAATGCATTTGTCTTATACTTACTCTCAGGGAACTTTTGGATTAGGATCGCAAAATCTGAATAAGCCTGGGTCTGGGTTCCAGGATCTCGCCATGATTCATCCAATGGTAATACCTTTGCAAAAACCCCACGAGTTTGCTGGAAATTTGCCATACCACGCATGTAGTAGGCATAATCAACCTTTTTAGCTCGAGGATAAAGATGAATGAAGCGATCAGCAGTAGCTGCAGATGAAAGATAATCTTCATTATTATAATATGCATAAATTAAATCCATTTGCGAATTCTCAGTATAATCGCTAAAGGGATACATGGTTTCTATCGCCTCAAGATGCTTTATTGCAGTAGCATATTCTTTTTTCTTCAAATCTTTCTGAGATTCAGTATACAGCTGCTGAGCGGTCATTCCTTTGTAAGGGTTCTTATCCTCATCATCTTTATTCCACCATGTTTTGCAAGCAGATAAAGACACCATTAAACCGATTAGGAACAACATTTGAATTCGTTTCATAAACTACACCTATAAATTATATCTGTTGCAATTAGGGTCTGTTTAAATTTCTACTATTCCGGCCAAAATGAGCTGATTTTGGCTCGGACCAGCGAAATGTTAACAGCCCCTACAACAACCACAAAAACTTGAAACATTATACCTAGGACTATTTAATTTGCGAACATTCTTATGTTTTTTTTAAAATAATGTGCAATGAAAGAAGATTTTTCTATTAATCAAGAACACTTCATTAAAGGTAAAAAAACCCATTAGTAGCAGGTCACTATAAAATAACCGTATTTTTTACTGATTTAATGTTTTCATCTATTTGATAAAATTAATATTTTATCAAATAGTTTTAGGAGCTGTAATGAAACCTATTTTAAATGCATTAAAGCCTAATGAAAGTCAAAACAACTCAAATCAACTGTCGATTAATCTCCCAAATAATCCAAATTAATTGTACTCATCTATGGCATCAGATACCTAAATAAACAGAGGTAATAGGTGCTCTGTTTATTTAACCCCTTGATTCAGGAATCCCTATGCTGCAAAAAGAAATATTCATGGAAATAAATAAAAAATTACCATTCAATTCTGTTTTACCCAAAAATTCTTTCTTTGATAAATATCAACTCCCCATGGAAAAGGTAATAAAACAACAGAATGAATGGTTAGAACAGATAAACAAAGAGACAGAAAATCATTGTATCAAATTAAGTTCTATCGGTTTAGGCGATAGGGTTAATTATTTTAAAATTAAGCCTTTTATTTATCAAGATATTACTTCTGAAGAACAAGATATCATTCGATTAACTCGTACTATGGATTTACCACATATAGTGGATTCATTTGATATTAATGAGAAAAACACGTTGTTTTCTAGCTCTGAGTTAAGTACTAAGGAACAGGATCAAGAAGAACTCAACCGAGTTCTAGACTTAAGACTCTATCCCACAATCAAACAAATAATTAAAGAAAAAAAGGCAAATATATTTCTTGGATCGAAACCAGAATTACAAGTCTATTCAGCGTCACTTAAAGAAAAACTTATCATTGAAATTGAAATACCATCATCAGTCAAATTCTATCTTGCATTAGATAATGTTGGTGATATGAAAGTTTATATTGCAAACATAGTCAGTCATGAAAATTTAATACAACAGTTAATTACTTTAAAATTAGCCGATATTAATCTAAAAAAAATACCCATAATTGGTAATACTCAGCATTATAAAACAGTTTGCAAAGAAGATTTAATTACTTTTGAAAAGCAGGCTTTTTCTTATTTAGCAAAGAAAAATGTACTCATTGTTGCAGGATGTTCTCTTGAAGATACTGTAAGTTCCACGTTAGAACAAATATTTGCTGGAAATATAAGTAAAAAGAAATTTTCCGGATCTTTGGTTTCTCTTACCTATCTGCAAAGTCAGTATGTCCCAAATTTAGGATTTATTATTCTCAATTTAAATTATGGTGAAATTTGCGAGGAACAAATCTCCATTATTTTAGAAAAATTTAATTGTATTGGAATTTTTAGCGGAAGTGCTGCCGGATATATTTCAAGAGAAGTTGAAGATACATTGCCAGAAATTGGTACTAGGGTACCCGTGTTTTCTGCCAAAAATTATTCTGGTGACTTAGTAAGTCTGAATGAAAAAAATAACAATCTTCATTTGCACGTCCCCACAATTTTTTTTGAAACATGGAATTGGTTAAAACATGCTAAAGAGTCAGGAGCCAGCACTGTAGATGTTGAAACTTACTACATTTTAAAAGCAGTGCAAAAATTTCAAGAAACACATCCGCTGACAAAATTACATATTGATATTGGAGTTTTTATATCTGATTTTGTGGGAAAAAAACCTTTAAGAAGCTACGAAAATGTATTTACTAACTATCCAATGATTTTACAAAAATTCGTTGATGAAGTATTAGTTTTTAATATCATGTCCCCTTACAATAATAATCGACTATCAATTCCAATTTTTTCTAATGATTATTTATCACTTAATCCTGAAAAAATTGTCATTGAACAAAACATTAAAAATGAAGCTGTTGTTGATTGCATTGGAACCTACTGGGATAAGTCAGAATTTTCAAAACGAGTACATACTCCGGTTACTATTGGGAAAATACGCGATAAGGAATCTTTTGTTAACCAGTCTGTA
>JACPOX010000020.1 GCA_016191305.1 Legionella longbeachae
CATTTCTTTGTCAGTAGCAGGATCATAAATTGTAAATGTTGTACCCCAAAAATTCATGTTTGCTTTGGCTAATTTAGTATAACCATCTCGAGCCCAAATATCGAAACTAGGGAAAAAGGCAAAAAGTTTTTCATCAGCTGCCCCTAACAAATTATCGTTGTTATCATAAACATCAAAATGGGCAGTTAAAGAAAAGAACTTTGAGCGTGCATAGGCTATTTTATTATCGAAAGGATCAAAAAATTCATACGTTAGTAAAAGACTGAAAAATTTTCTATATAAAGTACCCAGTTTTTGAGTTTTTGTTTCAATATCATAGCTAGTAGTTAAACTTATCCAATGCTCATTGATGTAGAACTCATCAGGAATTTCGGTATTAGTCATCGCAAAACTTGAATTAATACTTATCAATAATGAAAATAAAATGGCAATTGCATTTTTCATAGAATCCTCAGTCTTAGAGTAAAATTATTTTACATAAGTTATTCTTTTTAATATAAAAATAACAAAGGGGATTATACGTCGAGGATTCTTAAGAAAATATTAAGGACGTTACCTAATTCACTTTAGCAGGTAAGCTTTTAACATCTGGATTTTTTGAATAAGCTTCAAGAATATCGTTAATCAGTTGTTCTATCATACTTTCTTTCAACTCATCTTCAATCAAGCCAGCTTTCTCCTTCATATTATTTAATCGCGCTTCCAATTCCTTGGCTACTGAACCATTTGGGAACAATGCAGCCAACACACGTCGTGCTTCACCTGGACCTAGGTGGCGGTATAAATGGTTCCTCACGGTCGCATCTTCTGATGTGGTGCTAAAAGCCCATAACTCAACAGGACCTAGAGTCAATGTAAGCAACTGCACGTTCACACCAGTTTTGGTAGCATACTGCGCTAAGAAAGTTGCTCCACCTTGCCTTGGACCATGTACACGAGTACGCAAAGCCGTTTTTGCTGTATCCGATAATCCAAATATTGAAGTAGTTTTATCAATGGCTTGTGAAGGTCCTGCATCCATAATATAAATCGAGGTAGCAAAATCAATCATTACGGGATCAAAATCATCTACAGACTGTGATAGCAAAGCAATTTGTACTTTCCATTTACGTCCCTCACGCATATCAATAATCACTTGTTCACGAACAGCAGCAGATTTTGATGTACGATGAAATTCGTCATACACAATACGTTTATGATCTTCTCGTATCTCTTGTACTCTTTGTTTATGATATTCTTTATATTGTTCAGGTATATTATTAAGGCTCTCTTCGGTGAGGTAATAATGTCTTGCCATTACGTAACGAGCCAACATATACATTACAGCGGTTTGTCTATCAGCTGCATCGCCTCCGCTTTTAGCTACTTCATCAAGGTCAAGGGATACAACACGAGCATCTCCAATATCAAAACTAGTTACTCGCGACAAAATAGGATATTCGCGAACAGCAGATGAGATCATTCTAGAAAATGCATTAATTAAAGACTCACCCGTAGGCGCGGTTATTCTTTCATATAAATCTTCAATGGCTGGAGTTCGGCAAATAGATGCTGCATCAGCTAATAAAGGCATTGCATAACGTTGTGCTAACAAGGCTTCATGCATAAAACCTGCAGAGTAAAGTGAATCAGTGACTTCCCACCAAGTTGATTTAGAATCACGAACAAAACCTATTTCCTCCAAGATACTGTCGATAAACTCCTCTACTCCTGGGGAGTAAGGTGTTGGATTATACTCATCAGCTAGGCTCTTGTATAACTCATCTACCACCATACCGGCAAGATCAGGCATACCATCATAAGGTTTTTCTGCGCCCAAAGGTGTTGTTAACAAAGTCATAAAGTTTACTAAAAAAGAACGTTCTAGAGCTGTAGGATAACGACAGCCAAGTTGTGTATCAAATGGGTTAATTGAGTATTCTGGAGTCATTCTCAAGCGATGATATGCAACCAAATGACGTTTTGATGCAGGTAAAGCTTCTTTCAATAATGAAATAAGTCCACTACTGGATGGTCCTATATCAATAATAGCGATACGTGGCAAACGCAATAATCCGCCAGATAAGCATAAAGCTAAGTTAGTCGCATTTGATAAAACTGATTTACCAGAACCGGGACGTGCATAAACCAAATCAATCCACGTGGTTTGCTCTGTAGATCCTGGTTGGAAAGGCCACGGTTTACCATCAGGTGTTCTGAAAAGCAGTGCTCCTTTAGCCCAAGGAGATGCAGGACGAGTAATTGGCAGCATGGAAATTACGGCACTTAAAGGTGCGACTGTTGCCACAGCTGTGTTGTTCAGGGTAGCACCAAGCATACTGGAAACAAAGCCCCCAAAAGGATCGCCACAAATTTCTGAAACATCAGTTGATCCCCAACCTTCAATGGCTTTGACTAGCTCTGAACTTCGTTGACGTAATAATGGTAATCTGCCTTCAGGCGCCCAAGTTGTCGCAACAACGCGAAGTCTAACTATGGATTCATCGGTATTCAGTTGTAAGTATTTTAATAAGTTCACTGAATCACTAATCAAACGGTTTTGAGCCGAACTAAAACTTAAAATTGCCGCTAACAAACCTTTAAGTTTGATTGTACCAAGACCTTCACTTTCAATTAAAAATGAAATTCTCCACGGAATATGTGAAGGTAATATTCGGGTAAATAACTGAATAAAAGGTCTAAGATCTTTAGGAAATAAATCAACATAGGTTGAAGAATAAATTTTATCTCCAACTCTAACTGTTCTTAAATCTAATGCTTCTGCATCGCGTGGTAATACTTGTTTTGCTAAAGAGGGCCATAATAAATCAGAAGCATCTCCTTCAAAACTATTAACTTCTCTTACTGTAACTTTATCTCCAGGCAAACTGGCTCGCCAATCATCAGCAGTATAATCCGGATCTGCAGTCATACGAATTGCATGTATCGCATCATGAACCTCCAATAACTTGGCAAAAACCTGGAGTGAATCCAAATCATTCATAATGGCACGAACATAAGCATCATGAGTATCACGTAATTCTGGAACAGCAGCATAGATAGTCTGGCTATTTTTAAACGGGGGGGCTTTACTATCCTTGATCATTTTTAATTTGGCTTTGTTTGCGGCTTTTAATTGTTCAGATGTCAAATTAAATGGTCGTGTAATCAATACAAAATATAGGCGCTCTTCAGCACAATATTGCGCCATATAATTTACTCTTTCCTCAAACAAGTCCGATAAATTAAGTTCAAGTCGTTTTGCTGTTGCTGTTGCAGGTCCGTAGGTGTCTTGAATTAACTTTCTTATATTTTGCTTGTCATGACTAAAATACACTTGCAAAGCATGTCCTGGACGTCCCATAGCAGCTTGAAATGCATTAGTCAGCCCTTCAACTAACATGTCAAATTCATCATTTCCAGCAAGCGCTGAAATACCTTCAACTTTTAATATGGACACCAAAGAACCATCATGATTAACTAGGACAGTTGGGCTATCAGCTGTCTCTAATTCAATATATGATTCTGTTGTTTGCTTGAGCGATGTACTTAGCCAGGCAAAGAAGGTATCAATTCCTTCAAAAAAAGATTCTGACCAATGCGCCATTCCGTTCCCCACATTTAACGTAAGTGCTCAGTCAATGACGCCACTTAAGACGTCATTAGCTGAACTATTAGGTTCTCTTGAACCTACCATTTTAAGTTGAAATTTCTTCTAATGCACTAGCAGCCCATTTCTCAATTTGCTTACGAAATTTTGCCCTTGAAGGCAATAGAAGTATATTTTTAAATAACTTAGCTCTTCTTTCTTCATCAGTTACACCTGCATCAATCATTAACTGACCGAATATTGCAGGATCGCTTGTCCCCTCACCAAATTTTTCTTCCACAAGTTGCGAACGAAACTTGAATCCTCTATATATATTTTGCGCACTGGATTTATAGCCTGTGTCATTAGTAATAGCGCAAAATAATACATGACATAAACTATTTAGTTGTGTTTGGCTTATCTCGGGAAGATAAATGAGTGTTCCTCCCCCATAACCACCAACACCAACTGATTCAATAAAAAAGCATTGTGCACAAAAACAACAAGATGTTACCAAGTTTTCGATCTTGTTATTAGCGTAGTTATTATCAAGATTAACCACCTCTTGAAACAAACGAGCTTGAAATCCACAAAATCTACATGTATGCCGATCTCTTTGAAACACCTTTTGCTCAAATGACTTAAATCGTTCATCAATTTTTCTGGCCGAATATAACCGCCACGAACCTGGCGTCGCCATTAATTTTAAATTGAGTTGTTTTTGATCATCCGCCATATTCTCGGCCCACATTGAACAGACTTCTTCGGAAACTCTACCACAGAAGAAAATTACTTCGTCGATACAGTGCTCGAATCGTCATGTACTTAGGTACACTGCGATTCTGCCCTGCTTTCTCACACTTTACTCTCTGTACCAAGTTTCCGAAAAAGTCTAATATAATAATTTATTGGCAATTATTCGCTAACTACCTATATAAAAGATCCTCTCTCAATTAAGAAAGAGGATCTAGAATTAATTTTACCATTATTATTATAAAAGCAAAGCACTTATGAACCGCTTGTATAAACTGTACCTAAAGGTCCAGCAGTTGTACCACCAGTACCAAACATTGTTTGTCCGGTTATCCCTAAAATAGATGGTAAGAACAATAATGCAGCGGCAATAAATACCAAAGCAATAGGTGTACCGATTGGAATCTGAGTAGGGTTATCTTTGTGCTGTTTAAACTTCATTATGGCACCAATAGAAAATCCTAGTCCAGCCAAATAGGATCCTGCTGTTATCAATTTGGTCAAGTTTGTAAATGAGGCTGTTATATTAGATGCCATTTTCCCTATGTCCATACCAGTGTCAGCTAATGCCTCTGGACTAACTAGAGCTAATACACTAAGGCAAAGCATACTGCTTAACCAATACTTAGAGCTTGATTTATTAATCATTTTACTATTCACCTTATTCTCCCCAATTTTAAATTAATCAAAATCGTGCAAATCACTTCACGATGCCCCATACAAAGTATTATTAAGCATCTCTAACGTACCTACAATATTGATTGCTAAAATTCCTCCAAATACATGGATTAAACCCTTTCCTGTTCCTCCCGGCTGTTGCCCTTGTGAAGCAG
>JACPOX010000021.1 GCA_016191305.1 Legionella longbeachae
ATAAGAAAACCCCTGGAAGGATCTCGTACTAGAGAGGGGACTCCCGAAAAAGACATACTAGAAAAACATCCGGAGCTTTACTCAGATATGACATTAGATCATGCTTTTAAAAAAAGAATGTTATGTCATTCTGATAAGTTTTTTAAGGCGCAAAAAGTTTCAGAATGGCAAAAGAATAAAGTTGTTTATGAAAAGCTAAAAAAGGATAAATAAAAATCTATTCTGTATCTTATTTCAATTTAACACGTCTAAACTCAGCTTCTTGCAAACGAGCAGCAAATGACTCATCAGATTCTTTTTCACCTTTTTCATCAATCGCAGCCTCAGCTGTATCAATAAGGCTCACATCGATTTTATTTTTCACTTGGGCAAACAAACCAAGAGTAGATGAAGCATGAACTAGATCTCTAATGTTTTCTCTATAAAGGTCAACTTTATTCTCTTGAACTTGAGAGCTTACAGTTGCTGCAATTATTTGTTCTTCCTTTATAGAGAACGTTTTATCTTTAGCTAGCATCTCACCATGCTGAGTTTTTTCTAAAGTATTTGAATCTGAAGTCAAGATTTGTTCCGAAGATTTTTGGTTTTTTTCAGAAACAATTGTCTCTTCAACAAATTTTTTGCGGGGTTCTGGCAGCTGTTCTACTTGGGTTGTCCAATGTGCATTACTTTCATTATTGAGAGTGATCGTAGAATAATTCGGAGTAAGTACGCCGTTTTCTTTATTGACAACGAAGAGGTTTACATGAAGCTGTGCAGCAATTTCTTTCAAATCACTATGTGTTGCCCATCTTCCTGGTTCCATAATCTTGTATAAGTTTTTCTTGAAGTGAATCGGCAGTCTTTTCGGCTAAGTTCAAGATTTCAGGAGATAGTGCGAGCTCATTAAATTGACTGATTTTTTGTAGAGAGGCATTTTGTGTTAGGAAGTACCGTACCAATTCCATAAATTTACCATACACCGTTGTTCCTTCAATCAAGGTTAGCTTATCTTCTAACAGTGTTTCTATTTTTATTTTGTTCAATAAATCCATCTTGCCTACATTTACCGCAATCTTTCTTAAAGACATTTGTAAAACCAATAAAAGATTTTTTTGATAATCATTAGGGGAGTGATATAGCTTGGATAAATCAATGTCAATGATGTTTTGAAGGCTAATATTATCAAGACCTTCATTTTTCCATCGGTGAAAAGTATCGCTTCTTTCCTCTTTAAATTCCTGCTGGATAATTTCTATCAAGCCTATTGCAAAGGCATAAAAACCGCAATCGCCACCACCAGGATTATTGATTGTATATGACATAGATATTTATCTTACCGTTTAATTTATTATCTTTATTATAACGCATTCATATTAAGAAATTATTATGGACATTAACATTTATTCATTTAATTTTATACTTATTCTTAATAATTAGTTAATAGTCTTGGTGTAGAATATTGAATCATCTGGGTTTATTGGTGATCATTAATGCAAGAAAAAAAATTAGAAGAAGTTTTTCAAGAAGACTTGGAAAATGATACGATAATAGAAATTACTGAATTAGAGTCAGACTCCAGTTCTGAAAGTTCGCAGTTAATTCCAAAAAAAGAAATCATACCGATTAGCATCGCGCAAAATCAAGGGTTATATGATTTAAATCAACTTTTGCAAATGGATGGACAATTCCATTTTTATACAGCAGCAACCCCCTTCGAGTTTGCTATACAGGAAGCTTTAAAGCAACAACCGGGCAGTCCCTTTCTTTCAATTGCTACTCTTGGTGGACAGACAATACAAACAACAGTGAACGTCGGTAGTGTTATTGCAAGACGATTAGGTTTGGAAAAAATATCAAATTTTGTGCATGATATATCACAATCGAAATTGCCTTTGGTTTTTTCTGCCTTAGGAACTTCGACCAAGCTTTGGTTTGTGTTCAAGCCGATGTTTAAACATACGCCACCTATTGTCCAAGCCGTTGCTGTGCCAAGCGCATCTATGGCCTTGTCTTTCGGTGCACTTTTTTTTCTGCCAAAGCTGATTCAATGTTTCTTAGAAAAATCTCCTCAACACAATCGAAAAAAAGCGATTTCCAAAGTGGAAATTGCAGGGCAAGCTATCTGTGGTTTTATTGCTCATGACAGTAATGTTGTAGGTATTATGAATCTGTTGAAGTTACAGGAACAAACAATTTTTCCTTTTATGCAACGCGTATCGAATGCGCAAATGATTTATATCCCTGCATTGTTTGGACTTGTGGGCATTGCTGACAAATTATGTCATACCTCAAAATCACCTCTAGCACACAAAGTGAGTGATTATTTCTTAAATCCAGTTTCGTATATGGGGCAAGAAATATTGCAAAGTGTATATCTTTGGTTCCAAATTGAAGCAATGATAGCAGCCAAAAATAAAAAAATATCAACAACAACGTTTTGGGTTGTAACAGGTGTTTGTTCAACAATGGGACTATTGAAAGTGGGTGTTTCGCTATTCAATTATTTTAAAAATGTTATCCCCTCAAAACAATCTGAACGTCAACAATTTTATCCAGATATCTTGCAAGAAATGAATAATGTTATTGATGGCTGGCCGGTTGCTGAATTAAATGAGGACTTAAAAGAAAAAAATAATACTGAAAACATTATCGAAATTCACGAGATGAAACAAGAGGACACTATAAAGGTTCTACCGCGTAATCATTTTGAGAATAACATAATAGAAATATTCGATGACAGTGAAGAAGAGAACAACGAGATAAAAGATCCTTTAAGTATGGATGAAATGTATAACAATTGTTCTTCAGCATTAGTTAATTTATCGATATTCAGCCAACCTATTGAACGTTTTTCGCAGATGGCGAGAAGTTACTCATCCGATTGCACAATTCTTTGAATGAAAAAAAGGAAAAATCATGAAAAAAGTTAGTATCTTATTTAGCATATTATTTTTGTTTTGCAGTAGTTTCTCAACACAGGCTAGCATAGCAGCACAATCTAAAAGGGATAATAAAGTTTCAGTATTATTCGTTCAAACAGCCCCTAGTGCCAAAATAAAAAGCATGGGCGAGACAAACAAATTCTTAAAAATTACATTGGATAAAGTGAATTCTAAGGTAATATATTTTAGCAATCGTCCTAAACGTGTTTATGGCAAATTAGAAGCTGAAAAATTTACTGTAATGTGGGAATCTTATTTCAAAAAAAATCCACCCAATGTTGCGATACAAACATCTTATCAGACGAGAGGGGATAAGATGAAAGAATTTACACTCATTGGAACCTTGACCAATCCTGTCTATGATTCAAAAGCACATAGTATGACTTATACGATTCAGTTAGAAAAAGGCCAGCAAGTAACTCGCCATCAATTGGGACAAACCACATTGTTTTTTGATGATGTACCTTTTAACCCAGGTGGGTTTTAACCCAAAAAGTAACAAAAAGTAGCCTTGATGGAGCGCCCAGCGCTCCATCAAGGCTACTTTTGATAGTTACCCCAAAAGAATCTTGATAATTTTCAATTTAAATAGGTTATATGGGGCATATTTGATTGGTAACTCAAACCAAAAAGGTTTTTTCAAGATGCTTTTGTAGTGGCTAAATGCTTTAAATCCAGCTTCGCCGTGATAACTTCCCATCCCGCTTTCTCCAACACCACCGAAAGGGAGTTCCGAGTTACCAACATGCATAATCACATCATTGATGCAGCCACCACCAAAAGAAATTTCATGTAAAATTTGAGTTTGTAGCGCTGAGTTTTTACCGAAGATATAAAATGCCAAAGGCCGTGGGCGCATTTTTATTTCTTGCAGCACAGATTGATAATCAGTAAAAGAAATGACAGGTAAGATAGGTCCAAAAATCTCTTCTTTCATTACTTCATCAGTAAAATTGACATCCTTAAGAATGGTTGGCTCAATGTAATTTTCCGTTTCTATGACTTGTCCACCTGAAAATATTTTTTGTGGATCAATTAGTTTTTTTAAGCGCTGCAAATGTTTTTGATTAATTATTCGCACATAACTTTCACTTTCAAGTGGATTTGGTCCGATAATTTTATTGATTTGCTTTTTTAGTTCTTCTAATAAGGGTTGATAAATGGAGTGTTCAACTAGAAGATAATCAGGAGCAATACAAGTTTGTCCTGCATTTAAAAACTTACCCCAGACAATTCTTTGCGCTGAGAGCTTGAGGTTAGCATCGGCAAAAACCATACAAGGGCTTTTGCCACCTAATTCAAGTGTAAGCGACGTTAAGTGTTCCGCTGCAGCTTTTGCTACAATTTTACCTACAGTAGTACTTCCAGTAAAAAATAGTTTATCAAAACGATGACTAAGAAGTTCTTCAGTGATATCAGCCCCTCCTTCAAAGACACAAAGATAAGCAGGATCAAAGTTTTGATTAATAATTTTCGCGATTACAGATGAAGTATTTTCGGTTAATTCACTTGGTTTAATAATACTGGTATTACCTGCTGCTATGGCCGAAACTAATGGGACTAAAGTGAGTTGGTAGGGATAATTCCAAGCACCAATTATTAGAGTCGTTCCATAGGGTTCAGGTAAAATGAAACTTTTGCCCGGTTGATTTACTAATCCTGTTTTTATTGATTTTTTCTTAGCCCATTTATGAATGTTTTTTAAA
Organism: Legionella longbeachae; assembly: GCA_016191305.1. Lineage (GTDB taxonomy): Bacteria > Pseudomonadota > Gammaproteobacteria > Legionellales > Legionellaceae > Legionella > Legionella longbeachae_A. Next base: position 4,631 of record JACPOX010000021.1, read on the forward strand.
GCTTTCTCAATTTCATGATAAATAAAGGCCAGTTCAGTTGCATACGTTTCAAATTTAGATTTTTTAAAATCAGCATAAATTGCTTCATAGAGCATTTGTTCATTATTCTTGAGAATTGTTTTTAACTTTCGCAATTGTTCTATACGATATTTAATTGCTTTAGCTTGTCCTGCCGTAGCAAATTTTCTTTGTTCTTCAATAACTGTATGCATATTCATAAATTAACGCCTGTGTAAGAAATTTCATTGACCACAATTTTTAAAATCACATTCAGGGTTGCAAAAATTCTTATTTATCAGTGATGAAGCACTATTCTAGTCAAATAATGAAGGCATCGCTAGAGGTTAAATAAGCGCGATTAGTCATTTAAAAAAAGAAACGAGTGTAATCACTATTTAAAATAAATTTACAGAGTCCCCATGATGCTATATATTTCGCCTTTTTTGTTAAACAGAATTAATGAACTTATTCGCCTCCACCACTTCAGATAACTCTAAAAGAACCATTATTTGGTTGGTAGGGGTATTTTTTTTATTGTTCCAATTTTTTTTACAATTATCTTCAGGAATCATTATAGGCGCTATAATGCAGGAGCAAAATCTCACTGCATTCACTGCTGGTCTTTTGAGTAGTGCTTTTTATTATGTATATACTTCGATGCAAATTCCTGTAGGTCTACTTTTTGATCGTTACAATACTCGAATTTTATTATCTTTTAATGCTTTGCTTTGTGCTGCGGGCTGTTTTTTATTTTCTTTGGGTCATAGTATTGAGGTATTATTTTTAGGCCGTTTAATCATTGGCGGTGGATCTTCTTTTGCTTTTGTAGGCTTAACCCGAATTTTGCGTCAACATTACCCTTTAAAGCAATATGCTTTTATGATAGGGCTGACTGAAACTTTGGGATTTACTGTTACGGTATTGAGTATGATCGGGGTAGGATCGTTTATTAACCGCATTAGCTGGCATTATTTTCTTGCCGGTGCAAGTGTTATCGGACTACTTATTTCTGTTTTATGCTGGACCTGTATTCCCAATAATAAACCAGTTATACAAAACCAGAATCAATATAAAAAACACTTAGTGTTGATGTTAAAAAACAAATTAGTTTGGATTAATGGATTATTTGTAGGGCTGGAATTTTCTGTTATTACTGTTTTTGCAGCAATGTGGGCCGTGCCTTTTCTCCAATTAAAATTAGACTGTACTCTAGAAATCGCCAGCATACTTACCTCTATGATCTTGCTAGGTGCTGGTTTAAGTTGTCCTATTTTTGGCTGGCTATCTATACATCTGGCTAAACGCAAGCCCTTAATTCATATTTCATGTTTATCTACGGCTATCTTGTTTCTATTTATTTTGTTCCTACCCATACACAATTTGTTTATAGCAGGTGTATTGCTGTTTGCTATTGGCCTTTGTTGTGGGGCTTATATGCTTGCATTTACTATCGCGAATGAATTAGCTCCCGCAGAATCACTTTGTGCATGCACAGGTTTTACCAATACCTTAGCGATGTTAACCGCTCCTTTGTTACAGCCATTGGTTGGTTATTTATTGGATTATTTCAAAGGAAATACAATGAGTCATACTTTAAATGATTATCAACAGACTCTATTAATTGTTCCAACTGCTTTAATAATGGCTAGTTTTTTATCGCAATTACTTCCAGAAAAGCCAAATTAGTTCCAATAGATCGTATACCTCACTCTAAATTTAGGTAAAAGGTCAGCCCCACCCACCAAAAGGCCGTATTTGGCGCATCTTGAACGAAAAAATTGCGAACCAATGCTCACATAGCCATCTATGCTGCGCTTGTTTCACAATTTTTTCGTTCAACCTGCACTCAAATCCAACCTTTTACCAAGATTTTGGCATCTACCCCTGACCTTGTGTCTTAAAAATATGATTTAATAGATTCTTGTTGCTGTCGTACAGTAGCAAATTAAAGAGAAGCGATAGAT
>JACPOX010000022.1 GCA_016191305.1 Legionella longbeachae
CAAGTTTTAGCTAAGCCTGGTACAATTAAGCCTCATACAAAATTTGAAGCAGAAGTATATGTATTATCTAAAGAAGAAGGTGGAAGACATACACCATTTTTCAATGGATACAGACCCCAGTTTTATTTCAGAACAACAGACGTAACAGGAACCTGTGACCTGCCATCTGGAATAGAAATGGTAATGCCTGGCGATAATGTGCAATTAGTAATTAATTTGCATGCACCTATTGCGATGGATGAAGGTCTACGTTTTGCAATTAGGGAAGGTGGCCGTACAGTTGGTGCCGGCGTTGTCGCTAAAATTATCGAGTAATTACAATGAGTAACAATCAAAATATTAGAATTAGATTAAAATCATTTGATCATCGGTTGATTGACTTATCAACTCGAGAAATTGTGGAGACAGCAAAACGTACTGGTGCGCAGATTCGTGGCCCAATACCTTTGCCAATTCGCAAAGAAAAATTTACGGTATTGACTTCACCGCATGTTAATAAAGATGCGCGAGATCAATATGAATTACGTACTCATAAACGCCTGGTCGTTATCGTTCATCCAACTGAAAAAACAGTAGATGCTTTGATGAAACTAGATTTGGCTGCTGGGGTTGATGTTCAGATAAGCCTTGATGAATAAGTTAGGGTGAAGGATATTAAAGAGGTGTTACAATGATGATCGGTTTATTAGGCCGTAAAATCGGTATGACGCGGGTCTTCATGGCAGATGGAATTTCGGTTCCAGTATCTGTCGTTGAAGTGCACCCTAATAGAGTTTCACAAGTTAAAACTAAAGAAACTGATGGATACTCCGCTGTTCAATTAACAGGTGGTGTAAAGAAGGCTGGTAAGGTAAACAAACCTTTAACTGGTCACTTTGCGAAAGCTGAAATTGATGCAGGAGACATGTTAACAGAGTTTTTGATTGATTCTGAAGATGCATTTAAAGCAGGCCAAGTACTATCAGTTGCCGATGTTTTCACTGCTGGACAGTATGTAGATGTTGCCGGTACCACGAAAGGAAAAGGTTTTGCAGGTACTGTTAAAAGACATAATTTTAGAACACAAGATGCTACTCATGGTAACTCTAGATCGCATCGAGTACCTGGCTCCATTGGTCAGAACCAAACTCCAGGTCGCGTGTTTAAAGGTAAAAAAATGGCGGGGCATATGGGTAATGTACGTTGCACTGTTCATAGTCTCGAATTAGTGCGCGTTGATGCTGAAAGAAATTTACTTCTTATAAAAGGTGCTATACCTGGTGCACCTGGCTCAAGAGTTGAAATTAAGCCAGCGGTTAAAAAGCAAGCACGAGGTGAGTGATGGAAATTACTACTATAGATACAAATTCAAAGTTAATATTAAACCAAGAAGTTTTTGCATATAACTATAATGAAGGTTTAATTCATCAGAGTATAGTTACTTATATGAATAATGCGCGCAGTGGTAATAGTGCGCAAAAAACTCGAGCTGAGGTTAGAGGCGGTGGTAGAAAGCCTTGGAACCAAAAAGGAACTGGACGTGCTCGTGCTGGTACTATAAGAAGCCCAATTTGGAGAAGTGGTGGAGTAACCTTCGCATCTAAAAAGAGAGATTATTCACAAAAAATTAATAAAAAAATGTACAAACGTGCATTACGTAGTATAATCTCCGAACTTTGCCGCACTGGCAACTTAATTGTTGTTAGTAATTTTCAATGTGAAACAAAGAAAACTAAAGATTTTGCGAGCAAAATGAACCAATTGGATATTAAAAATGCACTGATTATCATGAGTGATGTTGGTGAAAATGAATATTTTGGTTCAAGAAACTTAATTGATTATGACGTCTGCGATGTTACAACTATAGATCCAGTTTCTCTACTTAAATTTGAAAAGGTTGTTGTTACAGAAGATGCAATTAAAAAAATTGAGGAACAGTTACAATGAATGCTGAAAGATTGTTGATGGTTCTACGTGAACCACATACTTCTGAAAAAGCTACTGTACTAGCTGAAAGGCTTAAACAGTTCACTTTCAAAGTATTGAAAACTGCAACTAAAACTGAAATAAAAATGGCGGTAGAGAATATATTTAACGTAAAAGTTAAAAATGTGTCTGTCATCAATGTGAAGGGAAAAACAAAACGCTTTAAACAAACAAGTGGTAAAAGAAGTGATTGGAAAAAAGCATTTGTAACTCTTCATGCTGATCAAGATATTGACTTTACAGCTACCGAATAAGGCAGATTAAGATGGCACTATTAAAATCTAAACCTACATCGCCTGGAAAACGTGGCGAACTACGTGTGGTTCATGACTATATTCATAAAGGAAAACCACATGCTCCTTTAGTTGAAAAGCTGAAGAAAACTGGTGGTCGTAATAACCAAGGTAGAATTACTGTAAGACACATAGGTGGCGGCCAACGTAATCAATATCGCATTATTGATTTTAAACGAAACAAAGATGGTATTGAAGCTCGTGTAGAACGTATTGAATACGATCCAAATAGAACAGCTCTTATTGCTTTGATTGTTTATAAAGACGGTGAAAGAAGGTATATTATAGCTCCAGCAAATTTGAAAGCTAATGACACAGTCGTGAGTGGTGCTGATTCACCTATAAGCGTAGGGAATTGTCTGCCTCTTAAAAATATACCAGTAGGTACTACGATTCACTGCGTAGAAATGAAACCAGGAAAAGGTGCTCAGATACTAAGAAGCGCTGGTGCAAGTGGTCAGATCGTTGCAAAAGAGGGAATATATGCCACATTAAGACTACGCTCAGGTGAAATGCGTAAAATACATGTCTTATGTCGTGCAGTCATTGGTGAAGTTAGTAATAGTGAACATAGCTTACGTTCATTAGGTAAAGCAGGGGCAAAACGTTGGAGAGGTATTCGTCCAACTGTACGTGGTGTTGCTATGAACCCTGTTGATCACCCGCACGGTGGTGGTGAAGGTCGTACTTCTGGTGGACGTCATCCAGTTTCACCCTGGGGAGTACCAACTAAAGGTTATAAGACCCGAAGTAATAAGCGTACTGATAGTTTTATTGTCAGAAGACGTAAAAAGAAATAATTATTGAGAGGATATCAAGTGGCTCGTTCTATAAGAAAAGGTCCTTTTGTTGACCATCATTTGATTAGCAAAGTTGTGGCTGCAATCGAATCTAAATCGAAAAAACCAATTAAAACTTGGTCTAGACGCTCAACAATCGTTCCTGAAATGATTGACTTAACAATTGCTGTGCATAACGGCAAGGATCATATTCCTGTTTTTATAACAGACAATATGGTTGGTCATAAATTAGGTGAGTTTGCCATGACTCGAACTTTTAAAGGCCACTCTGGTGACAGAAAGGCTAAAGGCAAATAAGAGGATATGATGGAAGTTACAGCTAAGTTAAAAGGTGCTCCCTTATCCGCTCAGAAGGGCAGATTGGTGGCAGATATGATACGAAATATGAATGTATCAGGTGCACTTGATGTCCTCAAGTTTACACCGAAAAAAGGTGCTCAATTAATGCTTAAATTATTAGAATCAGCAATTGCAAATGCTGAAAACAATAATGGAGCAGATATTGATGATCTGAAAGTTGGTATGGTATGCGTTGATGAAGCAATCACTTTGAAACGTATTAGTCCCAGAGCTAAAGGACGTGCAAATAGAATTTGTAAACGTACCTGCCATATTACGATTAAAGTGTCTGACGAGGAATAGCAATGGGACAAAAAGTTAACCCAATAGGCATACGCCTTGGAATTATAAAAGAATGGAACTCCAAGTGGTTTGCAGGTAAAAAATATGCTGAGTTTTTAATTCAGGATATTAAATTACGTACTGAGTTGAAGAAGAAACTTATGGCTGCTGCTGTGAGTAAAATTCTTATCGAACGCCCTGCTAATAATGCAGTAGTTACGATACTTACTGCAAGACCAGGTGTTATTATCGGTAAAAAAGGTGGCGGAATAGAGTCTTTGCGTTCTGAAATTTCTAAGAAGCTTGGTGTTCCTGTACATCTTAATATTGAAGAAATTAAAAAACCTGAACTTGATTCTACCCTTGTTGCAGAAGGTATTGCACAGCAGTTAGAACAACGAGTTATGTTTAGACGTGCTATGAAGCGTGCTGTTACTTCTGCGCTAAAAGCAGGTGCTAAAGGAATTAAAATTTGTGTTAGTGGAAGATTAGGTGGCGCTGAAATTGCTCGAAGTGAATGGTATAGAGAAGGTCGTGTACCGTTACATACGTTTAGAGCTGATATAGATTATGGCACTGCAGAGTCTAAAACTACTTACGGTATTATTGGTGTCAAAGTCTGGATCTTTAAAGGTGAAGTTACCCCTCAAAAGAAAAGATCTACTGACATTGACCAGTGAGTGAGGATTAAATCATGTTACAACCAAAACGTACAAAATACCGAAAACAGATGAAAGGCCGTAACAGAGGTTTAGCGTTACGTGGCAGTAATATCAGTTTTGGTGAATTTGGATTAAAAGCTCTTGAACGTGGTCGTTTAACAGCTAGACAGATTGAAGCAGCTCGACGTGCAATGACACGGCATATTAAACGTGGTGGGAAAATTTGGATTAGAGTATTTCCAGATAAACCTATTACACAAAAACCTTTAGAAGTTAGACAAGGTAAAGGTAAAGGTAGCGTTGGCAAGGTTTTATTTGAAATGGAAGGTGTAACCAGAGAGCTTGCTATGGAAGCGTTTGATCTGGCTAAAGCAAAACTTCCTTTTAAAGTTATCTTTGCTGAAAGAGAGGTAATGTAATGAAAAAGATCGATGAACTGCGCAGTTTATCAATAGAAGAACTGCAAAATGAATTGCTTTCATTACGTAAAGAACAGTTAAATTTACGAATGAGAAAAGCAAGTGGCTCACTAGATAAAACACATCTCATCACTATGGTGCGTAAGTCAGTGGCAAGAGTTAAAACAATGTTGACTGAAAAGGCAGGAAAGTGACATGTCTAATAGTGAATCAAATGCCAGAACAATGGTTGGAAAAGTAGTTAGCGACAAAATGGATAAGACCATAGTAGTGATGATTGAGCGTTCAGTCAAACATCCAAAATATGGAAAAATATTGAAACGTAGAACCAAACTTCATGCTCATGATGAAAATCAGATTTGTAAAATTGGTAATATTGTTAAAATCCGTGAGTCTAGACCACTCTCTAAAACAAAAAGCTGGGTATTAGTCGAAGTAATTTCTTAATCAACACTGTTGATTTACTTTTAAAACCCTAAAAGGCCTGATATAATCAGCAACCTTTTTCTGGTCGAAATCAGAGCTGGAGAAAAAAATGATCCAAATGCAAACAGTGCTCGAAGTCGCTGATAATAGTGGAGCACGTAAAGTTATGTGTATTAAGGTACTTGGTGGTTCACATCGACGATATGCTCGAGTGGGTGATGTAATTAAAGTAAGCATCAAAGATGCGATACCAAGAAGTAAAGTAAAAAAAGGTGCTGTAATGAAAGCTGTGGTTGTACGTACAGCTCAAGGCGTTCGTAGAGACGATGGTTCCTTAATACGTTTTGATGGTAATGCAGCAGTACTTTTAAATAACCAGAACGAGCCAATAGGTACTCGTATATTTGGCCCCGTTACTCGCGAGCTACGAGAGAGATTTATGAAAATAATATCTCTGGCTGCTGAAGTTTTGTGAGAAGGATTTAGATATGAATCGTATTCAAAGTGGCGATGAAGTAATTATAATTGCCGGTAAAAGTAAAGGCCATAGAGGCAAGGTTCTACGTGTTACTAAACGTGGTGTGGTTGTTGAAGGTGGCAACTTAATTAAAAAACATGTTAAGCCAAACCCACAAAAACCTGAACACAAGGGTGGTATAGTTACTCTTGAAGCACCTCTACACGTTTCTAACGTTGCGCACTATAATCCCAATAGCAAAAAAGCAGATAAAATTGGGTATAAATTTATAGAAGATAATGGTGTGAGTAAAAAAGTCAGATATTTTAAATCTGATAATGAAATTATTGACCGTGTTTAATTAGGTGATTGAAATGGCAAGACTTAATGAATTTTATAAAAAAGATATCGTCCCTATGATGATGAAACGGTTACTAAAGCAAAGAAATCTATTGCTGGGTTTAAAATTAGGGAAGGATGGCCAATTGGCTGTAAAGTAACATTGAGACGTCAACGTATGTATGAGTTTTTGGATAGGTTGATCTCAGTAACCTTACCTAGAGTAAGGGATTTTCGAGGATTAAATCCAAAATCTTTTGATGGTACTGGTAATTACAGTATGGGATTACATGAACAAATCGTGTTTCCTGAAATTGATTATGATAAAACAGATGGCATACGTGGTTTAGATATTTGTATAACTACAAGTGCAAAAACAAATGAAGAAGCTAAAGCTTTATTAGAAGCCTTTAACCTTCCATTGAAAGATAGAGATAAAAAATAAGGGTGAAATTGTGGCAAAAAAATCAATGCTTATGAGAGAGTTAAAGCGTAGCAAGCTAGTTGAAAAATATAGAAAACGCAGAAACGAATTAAAACAATTGATTAAATCATCTACTGATTTTCAGGTGATAATGGATAGTCAGGAAAAATTAGCAAAACTACCTGTTAATTCCAGTCCTGCACGTCATAGTACACGATGCCAACAATGTGGACGCCCACATGCTGTTTATCGTAAATTTAGTCTTTGTCGAATTTGCTTAAGACAACAGCTAATGGTTGGTAATATACCAGGCGGAAGAAAATCTAGCTGGTAATTTTTTTATTGGAGAACGATTGTGAGTATGCATGATCCAGTTGCTGATATGCTGACCAGAATTAGAAATGGTCAACAAGCAAAACATCAGCAAGTAACTTTAACTTCTTCTAAGTTAAAAGAAGAAATTGCTCGTGTTTTAAAAGAAGAAGGTTATATTGAAAACTTTTTCGTAGAAGCACTAGCTAATAATCTTAAACTAATGACGGTAAAGCTGAAATATTTTCATGGAAAGCCAGTTATCGAATTAATTAAGAGAATAAGCAGGCCAGGACTACGAGTATATAAGTCTTCTAAAGATTTAACTTCTATTCCAGGTTTTGGTGTGGCTATATTGTCTACATCACAAGGTATAATGACCCATATATCTGCAAAGATGAAAGGCGTTGGTGGCGAAGTCATTTGTGAAGTGGCTTAATACTTGCGAGGAATGATATGTCTAGAGTAGCAAAAGCCCCAGTGATTCAACCCGCAAATGTAGAAATAACATTAGGCGAAGGTGAAATTACTGTTAAAGGGCCTAAAGGAACGCTAACCAAAAAAATTAATAGGTTAGTAAAGATAACTAAAAATAATGAGTCTAACTCCATTGAATTTGCACCTGCTGCAAATGATCCTAAGGCTTGGGCTCAAGCAGGAACTGCCAGAGCATTAGTTAATAATATGGTTCAAGGTGTTACTGAAGGTTTTGTGGTGGCACTAGAGTTGATAGGTGTAGGTTATAGAGCGCAAGCAAAAGATAAGTCAATTACTTTATCACTAGGCTTCTCTCATCCTGTCGAGTACCATTTGCCTGTAGGTGTTTTAGTTGAGAACCCTAGCAACACGCAAATAGTGCTTAAAGGTCCTTGTAAACAGATCCTGGGACAAGTAGCTGCGGAAATAAGAGCGTTTAGACCACCAGAGCCGTATAAAGGTAAAGGTGTAAGACTTACTGGTGAGTATATTGCTCGTAAAGAAGCGAAAAAGAAATAAGGTCTAAGTTATGAATAAGCAAAACTCACGTAATCGACGTGGATTAAAAGCAAAAGCACTGATTCGCAAATCGGGTAGAGCAAGATTAGTTGTTTTCAGAAGTGGCTTGCATATTTACTCACAGATTCTTCAATCTGATTCACTTGGAGATACAGTGTTGGTAGCATGTTCAACTAATGATAAAGAATTGGTCGCTAGCTTATCCGGTAAATGTAAGGTAGAACAAGCTAATTTAGTTGGTAAGTTACTGGGTAAACGAGCAAGCGAGAAAGGCATTACTCAAGTTGCATTTGATCGTGCTGGTTATAAATATCATGGCCGAGTGAAAGCACTTGCAGAAGGTGCACGCGAAGCTGGATTAGATTTTTAAGGAACGATTATGGCATTCGAAGAATCATCACCTAAATCAGATGGCTACCAAGAAAAGCTAGTATCAGTTAATCGTACAGCTAAAGTTGTTAAAGGCGGACGAGTCTTTGGCTTTGCAGTTCTTGTGGTTGTTGGCGATGGGAAGGGCAAAGTTGGTTTTGGTAGAGGTAAAGCAAGGGTACTGGAATTATTGCTGGTGGTGCGATGAGAGCTGTACTGGAAGTTTTAGGCGTACAAAACATTTTAGCTAAAAGTATTGGTTCTACCAATCCAAGCAATATTGTACGTGCTACAATCGGTGCTTTAACAAATATTGGTACCCCAGATTATGTTGCAGCCAAGCGTGGTAAAACTGTTGAAGAAGTTATGGCGGGCTAACTATGGAAAAGAAAATTAAAATAACTTTGGTTAAAAGTACAATAGGTAGAAAGCCAAAGCATATTTCGATCGTAAAACAATTGGGTTTAGGTAAAACTAATTCAAGTGTATCTCATAATGATACTCCAGCAATTCGCGGACTTATTAATATGATAGATTATCTATTGCTGGTTGAGGAGAGTGTATAATGAAGTTGAATTCACTATCGCCTGATCCTGGTTCAAGACGTCCCAAAACACGTCTAGGCCGAGGTATAGGTTCTGGCTTAGGTAAAACAAGTGGTAAAGGTCATAAAGGACAAAAATCACGAGCTGGCGGCTATCATAAAATTCATTTTGAAGGCGGTCAAATGCCTATTCAAAGACGTCTACCTAAAATGGGTTTTAAGTCACGTGTTGGTAGAACCGTAGATCAAATTTGTCTAAGTGAACTTGATAAGTTATCCGCTGAGGTTATTGACTTAAATACTTTATACGAAGCAGGTTTGATTAATAGTTCAATTAAAGATGTAAAAGTTATTTTATCCGGTGAGTTAAATAAAGCCATCAAACTTAAAGGTTTAAGAGTCACTAAAGGAGCTCGTTTAGCCATTGAAGGTTTAGGCGGCAGTATAGAAGAGTGACTATGAAAAACCAAAAACATAATGCTAGCCAATCTCGTGGTGGATTGGCTGAACTAAAATCAAGATTGTTGTTTGTCGTTTTAGGAATTCTAGTTTATCGATTGGGAGCTCATATACCTGTACCAGGGTTGGATCCTGCTCGATTGGCTAATTTTTTCAATGAACAGCAAAATACAATCTTTGGCTTGTTTAATATGTTTTCTGGTGGCGCATTGTCGCGTGTAACAGTATTTGCGATAGGTATAATGCCATATATTTCTGCATCTATTATCATTCAGCTTTTTTCTGTTGTTTCACCAAAGTTAGAACAGTTGAAAAAAGAAGGTGAGTCAGGTCGTAGAAAAATAAATCAATATACTCGATATCTGACACTGTTACTGTCAATATTTCAATCTTTAGGAATGGCTCGCTGGTTAGCTGGACAGCAAATTGCACTGCAAGCCGACGCCTCCTTTTACTTTACTGCAGTAGTCACTTTAGTAACAGGTACTATGTTTTTAATGTGGCTTGGTGAGCAAATTACTGAAAAAGGTGTAGGTAATGGTATATCCTTAATCATATTTTCAGGAATTGTTTCGAGTATGCCTAATGCGATTGCTTCAGTTCTTCAACAAGTTAAAGAAGGACAAATGCAGGCATTAACGTTAATTATTGTTGCAGTAGTCGTAGTAGTTGTAACAGGGTTCGTAGTATTTATGGAACGTGCTCAAAGACGTATAAGAGTTAATTATGCACAAAGGACACAAGGAAGAAAGGTTTATGCTGCTCAAACCAGTCATCTACCTTTAAAAATCAATATGTCTGGGGTAATACCACCAATTTTTGCTTCCAGTATAATATTGTTGCCAGCTACATTAGCTCAGTTTTTTTCTCATACCAAAGGTATGGGATGGTTAGCTGATGTTGGAATGGCTTTATCTCCTGGTCAGCCTTTGTACTTAATTGTTTATGCTGTAGCTATTATATTTTTTGCGTTCTTCTATGCAGCTCTTGTGTTTAATCCAAAAGATACTGCAGAAAATTTGAAAAAATCTGGAGCTTATATCCCTGGAATTAGACCAGGTGAACAAACTACTAAATACATAGATGCTGTGATGACTCGTTTAACATTTGTCGGTGCAATCTATTTAGTTTTAGTATGTCTTTTGCCACAGATTTTGATGTACACATGGCATGTCCCTTTTTATTTCGGGGGAACATCATTGCTGATTATAGTTGTTGTTATTATGGATTTTGTAGCTCAGATACAAGCTCATTTAATGACCCAGCAATATGATTCTTTAATGAAAAAGGCTAATTTTAAAGGTACAAAATTACCTGGTCTTTTATGATCTTTATCGGAGTTAGGAATGAAAGTTAGAGCATCTGTAAAGCGAATTTGTCGCAATTGCAAAATTATTAAAAGATCTGGCACAATACGTGTTATTTGTAAAGATGCCAGACATAAGCAAAAGCAAGGTTAAGATCTGCTTGATTTAATTTTATAAAAATAGTATTCTTCTGTCCCTTTCGACAGAACAAAATAACGTTCGGAGAAGTTAATGGCTCGTATTGCAGGAGTAAATATACCTGATCACAAACATGTAGTGATTGCTTTAACAGCAATATATGGTATTGGTAAAACTACATCTATTGATCCCTCAACAAAGGTATCTCAACTAACAGATGCTCAGCTTGAGTCATTTAGAGCAGAAATTGCGAAAATAACCGTGGAAGGTGATCTACGCCGTGTTGTGACAATGAATATTAAACGCCTTATGGATCTGGGTTGTTATCGTGGTTTAAGACATAGAAGAGGCTTGCCGCTGAGAGGACAACGTACGAAAACTAATGCTCGTACTCGTAAAGGTCGCAGAAAGGGCACTACTAATTGATTTTTCATGTAGGAAAGTAAGATGGCAATAACTAAGTCAAAACAACAAAAAGTACGCAAAAAAGCAAAGCGTGTAGTAACTGATGGTATAGTACATGTTCATGCTTCTTTTAATAATACTATAGTGACCTTTACGGATAGGCAAGGTAATGCACTGTCCTGGGCTACAGCGGGCGGTTCAGGATTTAGAGGCTCAAGAAAGAGTACTCCTTTTGCTGCTCAGGTTGCTACTGAGCGTGCTGCTGCGGTTGCAAAAGAATACGGTATGAAATCTGTGGCTGTATTTGTTAACGGACCTGGTCCTGGTAGAGAATCCAGTATCAGAGAATTAATATCACAAGACTTTAAAATTGTAGAAATTACCGATGTTACTGGTATCCCACATAATGGGTGTAAGCCACCTAAAAAACGTCGTGTATAAGACTCAGGAGTAATTAATGGCTAGATATCTTGGTCCAAAATGTAAATTATCACGTCGTGAAGGTTGTGATTTATTGCTTAAGAGTGGTGTACGTGATCACAAGTCCAAATGTAAATCTGAAAAATTACCTGGACAGCATGGTGATAAGAAACCACGTCTGAATGGTTATGGAATTCAGCTCAGAGAGAAACAAAAAATCAGAAGATTATATGGTGTTCTTGAAAAGCAATTCCGTGGCTACTATAAAATGGCTGCGCGTATGAAAGGGGCTACAGGTGAGAATCTGATGTCACTACTAGAACGACGTTTAGATAATGTTGTTTATCGTATGGGTTTTGCAAGTACACGTGCTGAAGCACGGCAACTAGTAACGCATAAGGCCATACTAGTTAATGATAAAGTAGTTAACGTTCCATCTTTATTAGTGAAACCTGGAGATATTATTTCTGTTCGTCAAAGAGCAAAAAGCCAAGGCCGAATTCAGGCTGCTTTAGCTTTGTCTGAACAAAGAGCTCCATGTGATTGGATTACTGTAGATACTTCTTCCTTTAAAGGAACATTCTCTACAGCACCAACGTTAACTGACTTATCTTCAGACTACAACGTAAACTTAGTTGTAGAACTTTACTCTAAGTAAGCTCGGAGAAATAGCTGAATGTATACTGAAATCAATGAAATGTTGACACCTAATGTTCTTAAGGTCCAGGCAGAATCGCCTTATAAAGCTAGAATAGTTTTAGAGCCTTTAGAGCGTGGCTTTGGTCATACTCTCGGCAATGCTTTGAGACGTATATTATTGTCATCCATGCCTGGTAGTGCAATTACTGAAGCTTCTATTGAGGGTGTTCTTCACGAATACAGCACTATCGAAGGCGTTCAGGAAGATGTTGTTGACCTGTTGCTTAATCTTAAATTAGTTGCCATCAAATTGTTAACTGGCGATGAAGCCATAATTACGCTTAATAAGCAAGGCCCTTGTCAAGTTACTGCAGGTGACATTCAATTGACTCATGGATTAGAAATAGTTAATCCTGAGCTTGTCATAGCAAATTTGAATGAAAAGGGTAAATTAAATATGACATTAAAAGTTGAAAGAGGAATTGGCTTCCATAGCACCGATTCTTTTATTAGACATTTTGATGAAGAAGTTGAAAGAAAATCTGTTGGTAAACTTAAAATTGATAATAGTTTTTCTCCAGTTAAAAAAGTAGCCTATTATGTTGATAGTGCTCGTGTTGAAAATCGTACCGATCTGGATAAATTAACTATAGAATTAGAAACTAATGGAACTATTGATGCTGAAGAGTCAATACGTATTTCTGCCAGCATTCTGCAAAGACAACTTCATGCTTTTGTTGACATGAAATTTGAAGAATCTCGAGCAGATAATAAAGAGCGTAATGATTTCGATCCAATTCTGTTACGTTCAGTTGATGATTTAGAATTAACTGTTCGATCTGCAAATTGTTTAAAAGCAGAAAATATACATTATATAGGCGATTTAGTACAAAGAACTGAAA
>JACPOX010000012.1 GCA_016191305.1 Legionella longbeachae
CAATAAGATGTTGTGTCCACTGAATCATTTGTGCAAGACTACTAAAAGCTCTGCTTAATACTGTATCAAAACCTTGAGCTGGGTGGTAGTTTTCAACTCGAAATTGTACTATCTGGATATTTTTTAAGTTGAGTTGTCTCTTTACCTCATTCAAAAAGCGTGTTTTTTTTCCATTAGAGTCTAATAGAACAAAGTTTTTTTCGGGTTGTGCCAGAGCCAGAGGAATACCCGGTAATCCCGGACCTGTGCCTACATCAATAATTTGATTGCCTTTAAGCCAAGGTAAAATAGCTAGGCTATCTAATATATGTTTATTGATCATAGATTCAAGATCACGAATAGCAGTGAGATTATACGCCAAATTCCATTTGTTAAGTAAAGATAAATAATTTGCTAATGAAGCACTGAGTGCTTCTAAATCGAATTGTTGTAATCCTTCTTCGAGTAGCAATTGTATGTTCGCTTGTTCTCTCATGCATCAATTCGCTGTTTTTTCAGATGAACTAAAAGCAAAGATAAAGCAGCGGGGGTTACGCCTGAAATACGGCCTGCTTGAGCTAAAGTAGTTGGCCTAATTTTAGTAAGTTTCTGGATTACTTCATTGGATAAGCCAGTAACTTCACTATAATTCAGTGATTCAGGTAATAGCGTATTTTCATGCTTACGCATTTTTTCTATATCTTGGTGTTGTCTTTCAATATAGCCAGCATATTTATTTTGAATTTCTATTTGCTCACTCACTTCGGGTGCTAGTTCAGGTAAGTTCAAATCATCTAACATCATTAAATGTTGGTAATTAATTTCAGGACGTTTCAGAAACTCTGAGGCTCTATTGTCATGCTGCATGGGATTTTGCAGAATATCTTTAAAAATTTCATTATGTCCCACGCGGACCCAAGTAGTATTAAGCAGGGACTGAGTAGACTCTATCGCTTCGCGTTTAGCGGTAAAGTGTCGCCAACGTGTATCACCTACTAAACCTAATTCTCGACCTTTAGCGGTTAAACGTAAATCTGCATTATCTTCACGTAATAGTAAACGATATTCAGCACGCGAGGTAAACATTCGATAAGGTTCCTGAGTGCCACAAGTAATTAGATCGTCAATAAGCACACCAATATACGCTTCGTCTCGCTTCGGACACCAAAGCTGTTTTTCTTGTACTTGCAAGGCTGCATTCATTCCTGCAATAATTCCTTGTGCTGCTGCTTCTTCATAACCAGTCGTGCCATTAATTTGGCCCGCAAAAAATAAATTGGCTATAGGCTTGGTTTGTAAAAATGAAGTCAAACCGCGTGGATCAAAATAATCATATTCTATGGCATACCCAGGTCGCGTAATGTGGGCATTTTCAAAACCTTTAATGGTACGAACAAATTGTACCTGCACATCAAAAGGCAGACTTGTAGAAATGCCATTAGGATAGATTTCTTCTGTAGTCAAACCTTCTGGCTCGACAAAGATTTGATGAGATAATTTATCAGCGAAACGAACAATTTTATCTTCAATTGAAGGGCAATATCGAGGACCTACTCCTTCAATCACTCCAGCATACATAGGTGATTGGTGTAAATTATTACGAATAATCTCATGCGTTGCTTCAGTTGTATGAGTAATATGGCAGGAAACTTGTTGGGGATGATCGCTTATTTGTCCTAAATAGGAAAATACAGGTATTGGCGTATCACCTGGTTGTACAGTCATTTGACTGTAATCCAAAGATCGTCTGTCAATACGTGGTGGTGTGCCTGTTTTTAAACGGCCAACAGGTAAATTAAGATCACGTAAACTCTTTGCTAAAGCAATGGAAGGAGGATCTCCGGCACGACCTCCGGCATATTGACTCATCCCAACATGAATTTTTCCTCCTAAAAATGTACCAACCGTCAAGACAACAGCACGGGCGCGTAGGATAAAACCCATTTGAGTGACAATCCCTGTAACGCGTTCTCCTTCAATTAGTAAATCATCGACTGCTTGTTGAAACAAAGTGAGGTTTTCTTGGTTTTGCAATTGTTCGCGGATCGCTTGCCTGTAGAGAACTCTATCAGCCTGAGCACGAGTAGCACGTACAGCAGGTCCTTTGGATGCGTTAAGAGTACGAAATTGAATTCCTGCTTTATCCGCAGCTTTTGCCATAGCACCATCTAAGGCATCAATTTCTTTTACCAAATGTCCTTTGCCAATACCGCCTATGGCTGGATTACAGGACATTTGACCTAATAGGTCCATATTATGAGTCAGCAATAAAGTTTGCACACCCATTCGAGCTGCTGCGAGGGCAGCCTCTGTGCCGGCATGCCCACCGCCAACTACAATGACATCATATAATTTTTCAAGATTCATGTCTGATCGATATTTGTTTAACAAAAAGAGGAATTATACACTTTTTTATCAATTGTCCCAATAATAAGAGACAGCAAATATCGAAGGAAACAAAAATATTAAGAAATTTCATAATTCTCTATATTAGTTCGAGGTTTGTACTGAATTGCTCTTTAGTATCGCTTTTCTTTTTTTTGAGAGTACTGTAAAAACGAGTAGAGGGTAACTTTGAGAGCTCCTCTTCGTTACTCTCATCTTCTAGGTCTGAATAGCCTTCTTCATTAGAAAGCGATGTATCAATTGCGCTATTTTGTTGCGCCAAGTTATCTTTGCTCAGGGAACTCAAAATTTCCAGCGGAGGCCTATATACCTTAGTTAAATAAACGCTTTTTTCAAAAAGCATTAAATCTTGGATATGTCCTTGTTCTAGGATTTCTTCCATATTTTCAAGCAAGTCGTCACAATTAAAAGTCAAAGGTACGGGTTGAGAATAGTCAGTAAAATATACAGTTTCATCACTAGTTAATTTAACTAAAATAACGTTATCAATAATCTCAATAACTTCATGCAACATGGGTTTATAATGGCCACTGTTATTTGAAATCTCTAATAAAGAGCCATTGATAAATGTTAACTGCCCTGAAAATTTAACTCTATCCCCTCCTGACAGGTGAGAATGATTTTTTGTTATCTCATTAGGTTTTACTGCATATATTTGATTGTCAGATCCAATGATGGCAATGTATTTACCCTTGCAGTCAAAGCCATTGGAATCAATAAATTTATTATTTTTGATTTGAAGCAAGTATTTTTTTCTCTCTTGATTATCCAAATATCTCTCTCTATCTTCAGGTAGAAAATCGGCTATCATTGGGATACCAAATACTTTAGTTCGCTTCGAATAGTCTAAGAAGGTAAGGTCATTTAAACTAGTATTTAAATTTTTTCTCTTTTTAATTGATTGATTGTTTTTAGTTGGAAAAAAGCTATAAGCAGTACGAATTTCATCTTTGTTTCTCATTACAACCCCGATTCTATGATTAATAAAAAATCTTATTGTATAATTAGTTTATTAACTAAGCATTAAGAGGTCTGATAAATCGTCGGGTGCTCACTAAAAGTTATTCTATAGACGCATTAAAGCGGGTTCATGGGAGGTAAGTTATTTGAGTCTCTCATCTGGTGCGTATTTGTTTTTTTTGTTGATTGAATACTTCGCCACAATTCATCGCCGCGCCATAAAATTGTTTCCTGGTTTTTGTATAAAGATTGTGAAAGAATTTGTACTTGCTTTTTAAAGGATGGATCTGAAGTCAAACGAGTTAAATCATTCAAGTTCAATATGGGAGCATCTGGCCAATTCAATCGTGCCCACTCTAATAATGCATCTCGTGCACGTTGCGGTTCTCCTTGAATACATGCCTTATGAAGATCGTTTAATGCTGCTATGTATTTTCCTTTTCCTGTTTTTTTATAATGTTTTTGATAGGCCCATAAGACTAGAGTAAAAAACCAAGCGAAAGCAAAAAGTGCAGCGATTATCCAGGCCCAATTTAATTTGACTTTTGGTGTTGCTTCATGCATTTCTTGAGTCAGAGGAGTTTCAGATAAGGAAGATTGCTTTGTATCTGCTTCAGGGGTGGTGCTTGATGGAGTCACTTCTATGATTTTTGCTGGTAAAGAGGCTGTTTCTTCTTTTCCAGTTTCCGTGTTAAACCAGGGTAATTTTAATTCTGGAATAGTCATTTTCCCTGCTTTATTAAATAAATAGGTTACTTTAATCTGAGCGCTACCTACTAACGCTTCTTGAGCGATTTGATTTTTTTCTTTACCTTTTTCAGGATAGACATTAAAACCATCTGACTCTGCAAAATTGACGGTAGGTAAAAGTTGAGCTGGGACTCCTATTCCTTCAAGAGTTACATAACGAATTAAGGTATTGCCCTGGGTTATTGTTTGCTCCGAATTTTCATATTGTTCTGTTAATTTAACTTCTTTTGCAGGCAACCATATCTTTGCTGAATATTCTTTAGGTATTGGTTGAATGTCTAAATTAATGCTTTTATCCTGTGCGTTCACACGTTCTGGATTAAAACCATAAATCAATGCTGTAAAAACAGGCGATTTTATTTTCAAAGGACCACTTTTTTGTGGGAAAATAGCATAATTTTGTTCCTCAACAATATAATTCACATTATTTTTTTGTGTTTTATAGCGCTTTTCTTCACCTAAAGGGATTAACAAGGCATTTTCTACTTGAGGTCCCTGGTAATCTGCATCTAAGAGATGTTTTGAATTATATAATGTTACTTTATAAATAATTTGTTGATTCACATATGGATTTTTTTTATTAACTTTTGTGGTTAAATAAATATCTTGCTGTTGATCAGAATTATTGGGTGCAGTTTCTGTATTTGGTTGGGTACCTGTAGTTATATTAATGGGTATTGGCGTTGTATATTCCCCGCCAATGTTAATGCTTGGAATGGTTAAGTTACCTTCTTTTTGTGCTTTTAATGTAATGATCCATTCACTTGATGATTGTGTCTGACCATTGATAACTGAATAATTCATGCGTCGTTCAGTGCTTAATATAGTGAAGTTTTTTTGTAAGGGCGTCAGATCAGGAACCCCTCGGTTTTGTAAATTATCTTGAGTTAAAGTCAATTGGAATGATTGATCCCTATTGATTTGAGATGGTTCAACTTGCGCTTGTATTTCAGCCCTAGCAATTATACTAAATAAACAAAAAAAGCTTATTATGATGAATTTTTTCATTGATACCACCCACGTTCTCTTCGTAAATGATCACGTAAAAATTTTTCTCGCATTAATCCACCGGGATCGTCGGGTATTAAACGTAACCATTGTTCTTTAGCTTGTTGTTTTTCTCGCTCAGCCTCGGATTGTACTTTTTGATTTTGCTGCTCTTTGTTTTGCTGCTCTTTGTTTTGCTGCTCTTTGTTTTGCTGTTCTTTGTTTTGCTGCTCTTTGTTTTGCTGTTCTTTATTCTGCTGTTCTTTATTTTGCTGTTCTTTGCTTTGTTGATCTTTATTTTGTTTTTTTTCTTTATCTTTTTTAAGAAGATCTTGGATTAACTTACGATTATAAAGCGCATCTTGATTTGTAGAATTAATTGCCAATGCCTTGTCGTATGCTTTGATTGCTTCTTTGTATTGTCCCAAATGGGCTAAAGAGTTCCCTTCATTATAATAGCCTTGTTCATTTTTCAATTTTTGGTATAACTTAGAAGCTTGCTGATAATCACCTGCTCGATATGCTGCGGCAGCAGCCCAATCTTCGCGGGTAAAGGTTTCTTTAGCTTGTTTAAACTTACTTTTTGCCATTAAATCACGTCCTTGTTGATCGGCTGTGGACCATAAATCTTCCCAATTTAGAGAATAAGCAGACAAGGAGTATAATAAGGCAAAAAAAATCAGAATAAACTTCTTTCCATAACCTCCGATCATACAACGACTCCTTGCAGCCAACCCCGTCGAAATACGGGTAATAGTAACAACAAAGCAGGTATTAAGAACCAACGTCCCTCATCTCGCCAGAGCGGAATTTCATCCTCTTTACTCAGAGTAAATTCGGTTTGATTACTCGCATTCAGCCATTGATCTAAGTCAGTGGTATTGGAAGAATATTTTACCAATAGTCCTGCACCAGCATCAGCAAAACGCTGAAATAATGGATTCAAGTTTTTATCTGCTTTGATTGGCATAATTGATGAATAAATACCCGATTCAGTTAATTTTTTTGCCAAGGCAATTGATTTTCTGGAAGGTGAGTCTGCGGTTAACACTAAAATCTGTCCTTGATCATAACCGGCTTGTTTTATTAAATGACTTGCTTCATTTAAGGCACTATCCAGATTTTGACCAGTCACTGGCATGATATCAGGAGTTAAAGAAGAGAGTAAGGATGAAATCGTTTGCCCATCATCAGTGAGAGGAGAAACGACAAATGGCTCGCCTGTAAAAACCACCAATCCAAATTGACCTACATCTTTACGAGCAAATAAATCATGTAATTTGAATTTGGCGCGGCTTAGGCGATTAGGTGTTAAATCATTAGTCATCATATTGTCAGACATATCCAAAACCAAAACTCTGGGTTGTATTGGTTTGTAGGTGGCTACTGGTAATTTATACCAAGCAGGTCCAGCAATACTTAAAATCATAAATAGAATGCTAAATAGCAAACAAAGCAGGGGGCTTATTTGTCGACCGTGTCCTGTTTTTTGCTGCAGATGATTAAGCAGGTGATGATCACAGATTTCTGACCATGCGGGTAATCGAGGTTTTTGGCGCCTTAAAATCAGGGCAAAAGCTAATAAAGGTAAAATCATTAAAAGCCACCATGGTCTTAAAAAATGAAAATTTGCGATCATGATTTTAATACCTTCCGATTTTGTACCAAAGTCTTTTGTTTTATACTTAAATCAGCTTTTCCAGACATCCAATAGAAGCATAATAATAATGCAAAACCAACAAACCAGGGGTAATATTCTTTTTGTGGACGAACAGTAGCTTGTTCTTGATTAACAGTTTCTAATTGA
>JACPOX010000013.1 GCA_016191305.1 Legionella longbeachae
AGAAAGATTGGAAGGGGATCTCTCCTCAAATTAAGATCGCATTACATTATTTAGACAGTTTATATGGTGCAGGTGAATTGAGCAGGAAAAAACTTGCTCAAATTATAGACGCAAAAGAGGGCTATAAATTACCTGTTGTTAATAACATAACTACTAAGTTCGAATTAGAATTTGCCGGCCAAGAAGAAAATTTAAAATTTTCTAAAATGAAAGTGGAAGAAGAAATAGAAGAAATAAATCAAGCAAAAAGTGATCCTTGCTTCAATAAAAAAGTAGATGGTCTTTACCAACTGAATAAACTAATTATTGAGAGTTTAAAAGAAGACTTGATTAACAAAGTGAGAACCATTGAAAATTCGATATTAGAGCTCTCACGTTTCAAACAAACATATCTAGAAAAAGAATTAAAAGAACATGTTGTCCCGTTTAATATAAACTCTCTCATTTTTTCCGATGAATTACAGAGTGAAATTAAAAATAAACAAGTTGAATCATATTTGTTAAATCATGATTTAATTAGGGATCTTAAATCCGTTCGATCAAATTGCGAGCATAAACTGGGTTTTATTCGACAAGAAAAAGAAGAAAAAAAAGCTGAAGAAAAGTCGTCGGCATTATTTTTTGATTGTTTTAAACAGGTGCAACAAATTGTGCATCGTTCTCCTAAATTACTACGCCCACAAGCTCTTAAAAAGTTTTATGCTAACTTTAAAGAGGGTTTTCAAAACTTCAGTAAACAAACTTCAAGTTATACAAATGGATGTAATGAGTTAGTTTCAAAGCTTACAAGCTTAACAAATGAGTTAACAGAAATGCAGAAAAAATATGAGCGGAGTCTGATGAGGCGTTCTAAAAAAATTAGATCTCAGTCTAATTTTATTGATCGCAGCAAGCTTGTTGATGCAATTCAAGAACAACTGTATGTACTTCCTTCAAATAATATGAACCAACTGCTGGCTCAGCACGAGATCTGTATTAAAAAGATAGCAAACTTGAAAGAGTGTAAAACGACCGAACAAAAAGGTCTGACTTTATTTAGGCAAGTTAATAATAATCAAAAGAAACTGCAAAAATGGATGGCAGTATTTGCTATTGTAGATGAAGCTATAATGATTTTTGCTCGACTGATCAGCAAGACACACATTCAGTCGGAATGTCATGCAGAAATGAACAGATTAATGGTTGCATGTTCTTTGATTCCCCACGCTCAATCATCACGTTTTAAAGTTGAGGAAT
>JACPOX010000014.1 GCA_016191305.1 Legionella longbeachae
ATTTGATACAATTGGCATCGATCTCGTCAGTGCAACAACGAATGACATTATTGTATTGGGAGCAAAACCACTGACACTTCTTGATTATATTGCAAACGACAAATTAGACCCTAAAATCATCGAGCAAATCAACAGTGGCATGGTAAAAGCCTGTAAAGAAAATCATATCTCTTTAGTCGGTGGCGAAACTGCCGAAATGCCTGGAACCTATTTACCAGGAGAACTTGATTTAGTTGGTATCATAACTGGCGTTGTTGAAAAACATAAAGCGATTCAAGGCGCAGATATATGCGCCGGTGATGTTGTAGCCACCTTCCCATCCAGTGGTTTGCATACCAATGGTTATTCATTAGCCAGAAAACTACTTTTTGATGTTGCAGGATATAAAGTAGAATCTCAATTTCAAGATCTCTCTCACAGTATAGGAGAAGAGCTTTTAATCCCTCACATTAATTACACCAGGCCTATCTTAAGTATTCTTGAAAAAAATATACCTATTAAAGGTATGGCGCATATCACAGGGGGTGGTTTATTAGAAAACATTCCTCGTATTTTACCCAAAGATTGTGGCGTCGAAATCTATAAAAAATTAATTCCCGAACTACCGATATTTAATCTGTTGCGTAAATTAGGCCATTTAGATGATGATCAAATGTATCGCACCTTCAATATGGGCTCGGGTTTAGTTCTTTTTCTGGCACCAGAGCAACTCTCCAGGATTCGTGATGTTTTGCGTGATTTTCCTTCCTTCCCGCTTTATGAAATTGGCTACGTTGTAAAGGGTAATCAAAAGGTGAAGTTACTATGATACGTATTGGCTTAATTCAATTTCCTGGTTCGAATTGTGAACGTGAAACAGCTCTAGCTGTAAAACGTGCAGGCATGGAGCCCATTGAGTTTTTGTGGAATGAACCTCTAGAGAAACTTCGCAATATGGATGGTTATGTTCTAATAGGTGGTTTTTCCTATGAAGATCGTTCACGAGCAGGAATTATTGCGGCACTTGATCCCGTCATCCAAGAAATAAAAGCACAAAGTGCAATAGGCAAACCCGTACTAGGCATTTGCAACGGAGCTCAAATACTTGTCGAATCAGGCCTGGTACCCGATTTAGGTAAGCTTCATTTGAATATGGCATTAACCGAAAATAAACGTATCACGGATGGTAAAATAGTAGGCACAGGCTTTTATAATATCTGGGTTCATATGCGCTTGGCGACAAATCACCAAAATAATGCGTTTACTCGTCATCTTTCATCTACTGATTTAATTTATCTTCCAATTGCACATGCTCAAGGTCGTTTTCTTATATCTGACGCTTTATTACACGAACTTGAAGCACAAGGTTTAAATCTTTTTCAATATTGCGATGCTCAAGGCAATATTATTGATAATTTTCCCATAAATCCTAATGGTTCTATGGGCAATATTGCAGCAATCACCAATAAAGCAGGAAATGTTATGGCAATGATGCCGCATCCGGAACGCACTCCTAATGGCGATCCTATATTTACATCAATGCGCGATTATATTGCTGATACACAGAGTGATTTTAGTCTTGGTGCAAAAAAAACTCTAACACAAGACCGTCATCGTGATTCTAAATTAGATTTTGCTCCTCTACAAAGCATGAATAGCAAAGCGCAAAATTTTAGTAAATCTCCAAGTAGCCACCTCTGTCTTGTCAAATTAATTATTAACGATAACCAAGCCTTAACCGTACAAAAAACCTTAAGACGATTGGGTTTTCCTATTACAGTGAATCGCTTTGAACATTGGGAAATTGATTGTGACTCTCAAGAGAGCTTTGAGTTATTGAAAAAAACCGGTCTTTTGTATTCAGATCGTAAAGAGCGAGAAGTTTCACTAAATGAACTTTGCCCTAAAAACTCTTTATCCTATCTTGTACGTGCTCATGAAGATTTGAAAGGACAACAAACGCTACAAACGCTTAAAACACAATATCCAGTACAACAAGTAAATCAAATTCATCATGGCATTCTATGGCAATTTACCAGTGATGAAACCGATATCTCAGCGTGTATAGACACTATTTTGCTAACTAATATTATAGGGAATCCATATGCTCATGAATACTACCTCTATACCCCATCACTATCGCAATGAAATTCAAGAGGCTTTAACTTTTTGTCTTGATCAAACCAACTTGCCTGTGGGTAAAAAATATCAGGGGAAAGTAAGAGATGCTTATGATCTAGGTGAGCACATTATGCTGGTTACTACAGATAGGCTTTCGGCTTTTGATAGACATCTTGCCCTTATTCCTTACAAAGGTGCCGTACTTAATTTAACCAGCGCATGGTGGTTTGAGCAAACACAACATCTTGTCCCTAACCACATCATTGCAGTTCCTGATCCCAATGTGGTTATTGCTAAAAAATGCTCCGTTTTTCCAATCGAATTTGTAGTAAGAGGTTATATTAGTGGCACTACAAGTACCTCCTTATGGACGCAATATCAAAACGGCATTCGCGAGTATTGTGGTATTTCATTCCCCGAAGGATTAAGAAAAAATCAAAAACTGGAACAAGCAGTTCTTACTCCAACAACTAAAGAAAAAATACATGACCGCCCTATTGCTCCTGCTGAAATTATTTCTGAAGGATGGATGAATGAAGCGGATTGGTTAGAAGCGAGTGATTTAGCAATCAAACTCTATAATCGTGGAGTTGAAATTGCAAAGCAGCACGGTTTGATTTTAGTAGATACTAAATATGAATTTGGCCGTGATAAAAATGGAAAAATAATTGCGGTTGATGAAATCCATACTCCAGACTCAAGTCGTTATTGGCTCGCTGACAGCTATGAAGAGCGAATTGGGGCTGGTCTTGAGCCAGAAAATATCGACAAAGAGTTCTTAAGACTTTGGTTTGCTAAAAATTCTGACCCCTATCACGATGAAAAACTTCCTCAAGCGCCGCTAGAATTAATTGAGGAGCTGTCATCACGATATATTCAGCTTTATGAACGAATCACTGATAAAAAATTCAGTTTTGCTGAGCATAAAGAACCAGCAGAGCAACGTATCATGCGACATATTGTAAATTACTTAAGGTAGCGCATCCAATGTGTGGAATAGTAGGGATTTATAGCCATCAACCAGTAGCTTCGGAATTGTATGAAAGTCTGATCCATTTACAGCATCGGGGACAAGATGCAGCTGGCATACTGAGCTGTGATCAACGTTTCTATACCAAACATGGAGTAGGATTAGTACGAGAAATTTTTTCTCCTGATAAGGTTTCAGCGCTACAAGGAAACATTGGGATTGGCCATGTACGTTATCCCACCGCGGGTGGGTATACAGAAACTGATGTTCAGCCCTTATGGATTGGTAGTCCTAGGGGTATTGCCCTTGCTCATAATGGCAATATTTCCAACTACCAGGAATTAGCAGATGAGATTCGGTTAAAACAACATCGTCATCTTAATACGACTCTTGACTCCGAAGCCCTGTTGCTTATGTTTGCAGATAAACTAGCAAGTAGCGCCCATAGTTATGAGGAAGATCAGGACAGCTTTTTTGAGTTGCTTACAAAAGCCGTCATGCATGTTTTTAAACGTATGGAAGGAGCTTATTCCATTGTATCCGTTATCATCGGCAAAGGACTAGTCGCTTTTCGTGATCCTCACGGTATTCGTCCTTTGGTCTGGGGTACTCGTGAAAATTCTGATGGAACAGTTGATACCATTTTTGCCTCAGAAACCACTCCCTTCTATGCGCTGGGATTTGAGCCTCAAGGAGATATTCTACCCGGTGAAGTCGCCTTTGTTGATCTCAAAGGTAAACTTCATCGCCGTATCATTAAAACAGCCCCATTTAAGCCCTGTGTTTTTGAATATGTCTATTTTGCACGTCCAGATGCAACAATGAATAATGTAAGTGTGTATCGTGCTCGTTTACGTATGGGACAAAACCTTGCTCACCAATGGAAAAACAAACACCCCAATCTCATACCTGATGTGGTCATTCCCGCCCCTTTCACTGCCAATACAGCCGCATTGTCTTTTGCTCATGAAATAGGCGTCAGATATTCTGAAGGATTGTATAAAAATCCCTTTATAGGCCGTACTTTTATTATGCCGAATCAAAAGACGCGTACGCGCAATATTCGATATAAACTCACTCCACAACGAACTGAAATTGAAAATAAAATTGTCCTGATTGTTGATGACAGTATTGTGCGTGGCACTACCTCTCGAGAAATTGTCAAAATGGTTAGGGAATATGGAGCCAAGAAAATTTATTTTGCTTCAACATCTCCTGCACTGAAACACCCTTGTTTTAGTGGCATTGATATTCCTTCGCGTAAAGAGTTGATCGCAGCAAATCTTAATGAAGATGAAATTGCCCATTATCTTGGTGTTGATGTTTTAATGTACCAAACAAATGAAGATTTAGTCGAAGCAGTAACACGTCGTGGCGATCATCAGATCACAAAACCTTGTATGGCATGCATGGATGGCGATTATTTTTGTAAAAAAATAACAGAAGGAAAAATGCGAGAGTTAGAGCTACAACGAGAGAAAAGCAGACTGACTCACTTTGAAAATACAGAGGACTTTATTGAATGAACATTCTTGTTATAGGCTCTGGAGCACGAGAACATGCGCTGATTAAAGCATTAAATCGTTCACCACAAATGAGTGCATTATATTGCTACGGGAGTGCTGTTAATCCGGGTATTCAACGAATAACCAAGCAATATTGTGCTGGCGATATTACTGATTGTGACGCTGTGGTGTCTATGGCAAAAGACTGGGGTATTGAATTAGCTATTATTGGCCCTGAGGCCCCTCTCGAAAAAGGTATGGCTGATGCATTATGGAAAGCTCAAATACCTACTATCGGCCCGAAAAAAACTTTAGCACAAATAGAAACCTCTAAAGAATTTGCCCGTGATTTAATGCAAAAATATAGCATCCCCGGACTACCTCGTTATAAAAAATTTACCTCGCTTGAAAAAATAGATATTTTTCTTAATTAGCTTGGCGCAGGAAATTATGTGATTAAAGCAAACGGCTTAATGGGAGGCAAAGGAGACAAGATAGCAGGAGAACATCTGCATACACTGTCAGAAGCCAATAATTTCTGTCAGGAAGCGCGCTTATAATGGAGATCAAGGACCTAATACGGGTGGAATGGGCAGTTATTCCGATATCAATCATTATTTGCCTTTTTTAACAGCAGATGAGGTGCAAGAGGCCTTTGCAATTAATAATGCGGTGTTCCAAGCTCTATCAGCTGAATGTGCTGATAAATATATAGGTATTTTATATGGTAGTTTTATTGCCACTAAAAATGGAATTTATGTCATTGAATTTAATGCTCGTTTTGGCGATCCTGAAGCATTAAATGTATTATCGATTTTAGAGTCTGATTTTGTAGCACTTTGCCAGGCAATGGTGGATGGCACTCTTAGTGAAGATAAAGTATGCTTTTCTCCACAAGCTACAGTGTGTAAATATGCAGTTCCAGAAGGTTATCCCGATATGCCCAAGAAAAATTTTGTGGTTGATTTCTCGAAAATAACATGCCAGAACAATTTATATCTCTCTTCCGTTAGTCAAGTAAATGATCAAGTATTGGCAATAGGCTCACGTACTGCCGCCTATGTGGGTATTGCTAATTCGATTTGCTCTGCAGAAAGAAAAGCTGAAGATGAAATTTCTCTGATAGACGGTCCTCTCTTTCATCGTGAAGATATTGGTACAAATCAATTAATTCAGCAGCGTATTGAGCAGATGTTGAGGATACGTTCATTATGATTCGCATCGCTGTATTAGGTTCAACGCGAGGTACTCATCTTAATGCTTTATTTAATGCAATAGATCAAAACAATTTAGCAGCATCAATAGAACTGGTTCTGAGTAATAAGGCCGATGCGCTAATTTTGGAAAAAGCCGCTCATTTTGGTATTAAATCAATGTTTGTCAGTCCAAAAGACTTAAGTCGATCTGAATTTGATAATTCTTTAACGAATATTTTGGACGCAAATCAAATAGAACTTATTGTGTTAATAGGTTATATGCGTATCTTATCTGCTGAATTTGTCGCGAAGTGGGAAGGTAAAATAATAAATATTCATCCATCACTCTTGCCGGCATATGGCGGATTAATGAATCTTGAGGTACACCAAGCCGTTTTAAATGCAGCCGAAATTGAAACAGGTTGTACAGTGCATTTTGTTACAAAGGAAGTTGATGCAGGCCCTATTATTTTACAAAAAAAATGCTCTGTTTTAGTTGGTGATACACCCGAGCTATTAAAAAATAGAGTACAAGAACTGGAAGGTGTTGCCTTAATTGAGGCCATAAAACTCATTGCAAATAAGGACCCAAGTCCAAAGTTTTTATCCTAAATCATCGCTAATAAAGAAGAGGTTATTATGTCAAATTTACTGGTATCTATATTAATGGGCTCAAAATCAGACTGGGTAATTATGGAGGAAGCCAGCCTGACTCTTGAAAAATTAAATATTCCTCACGAGGTACGTGCCTTATCCGCTCATCGCACCCCCGATGCCTTATTTGAGTATTTAAAATCAGCCGAACAACGTGGTGTTGAGCTATTTATCGCCGCAGCTGGTGGTGCAGCACATTTACCTGGTGTTATTGCTGCAAAAACCTTGTTGCCTGTTTTAGGTGTCCCCATGCCTTCCTCAACGTTTACAAATGGCCTTGATGCGCTTTTGTCTATAGTGCAGATGCCTGCCGGTATTCCCGTTGGTACTCTTGCTGTTGGTAAAGCAGGTGCTATTAATTCAGCAATTTTAGCAGCCTCAATACTTTCTAATAAGTACCCCCAATACCGTAACGCAATAAAAGAACATCGTGCTGCGCAAGCTGAAAAAGTATTGGAATGTGCAGAAATTAAGGGATAAATTGTGAGCTAAATTTGTTTTGTACAGGAGGCTTTAGTACTTTAATGCATTGCGACTGCAAATTGCGTTTCAATGAACTGGCTAATTTATGCGATAGTTTATGCTTAGCAAGATAAATATTTAAATGTTTAGCAAAAAATTTGTTTTCATCTAAATGTCCTTGTACATCCTTTTGCAAGTGCTCTGGTATTTTTAGAATAATAGAAAGATAAGACTTTTCTAATACCTTAAGCACTTGTGTATGTGCTTTCACCACATTTTTTTCTTTATTAAAAATACTGAATTCTTTCGGTTTCTGATAATTTTCAGGCGTAGTGATAGTGCCATCTTTTACTTTTTCATATAACTCATTTAATTGAAAAGCAGCAATTATTGGATTATCACTCAAATTTTGGAGTAAATTATACTCAAATTGCAAAATGTTTGAAGTGATTAACTCGTGTTTTTGAGAACTTAGATAAATAGAAGCATTCGAAATATTAGGCCTCGTTCCTATTCCTAATTGTTCTAATTGCAAAAATAGAGTCAAGCATCCTTTAGATAAAACATAATCAATAATTGAATTACCTTGATTATCTTTACCAGATATATCAATGTTCTTTTTTATTAATATTTTAATAACATCCATAAATTCTTCTTGGTAAAATTTAGATAGCGTAGATTTTAAAGCATACTGTAATGGTGTTTGTCCTTTATTATTTTTTATGTTGGCGAGAGTGGGGTTTATTTTCAACAACTCTTTTATAGAGTCCATATTTCTACCGGCCATTGCCACATGTAAGACCGTATTATCTTCCTGACATATTGTCTTTTTAAAATCATCTCCTAATTTTATTAACAGCATAACTAATTCTTTTGATCCTCCAGCTAATACGTATATGGCACTTTTCCCAAATTTATTGAGATCATATATTAATTCCTTGCTCCCTTTAAATTTGAGGACTTGTTTTATTAGATCGAAATTGGCTGTAACTGCAGCATAATAAAATAAATTATTATTGTCCTTATCCACTAAAGTTACATCTGAGTTATTTTTTATAAAAAACTTTATAAGCTTGATATGCTTTGAGGTCACAGCCATCATAATGGGAGTACACAAATTATTATCTATCTTTAGGTTAATATCCATCCCGGCATCTAAAAATTTATTAACTAATTCCAGATCACCTAAATTAATGGCACAACCAAATGCCTCCTTATTTAATAAAATCTTATTATCTTTTTTTATAATGCTATTAAATGCTTTTACATTATTATTTTGAACAATGAAGGATAAAGTATTAGTACATATATGACAGCCAGAATTGAGTAATGTTTCAAACATAATGTCTTTTTTATTCTCGCAAGCAATGGAAACTGGGGTAAAACCTAAATCATCAACAAGGTTTACATTAGCGTTATTTTCTAATAATAGAAGTGCAATATCTTTGTTACCATGCTGAGCAGCGTAATGTAGGGCTGCTTTACCCATTCTGTCTTTGATATTGATATAGTTTGGATCGTCAATAATTAATTTTTTAACTAATATGGCATTACCTGTTTCAACCGCATAATGAAGAGCTGTTTTTCCATCATTATCTTGTATGTTCACAAAATCTAAATGATCGAGCAGAGGCATATTTTCTAATAATCTATCATGCGCATATTCAGCAATATAATGAAGAATCGTTTTACCATCATAGTCTTGGTTTATAACATTTGCCCTATGTTTTATTAGTTCATCAAACATGGCTTTATTATTAACAATTGCCGCAACGTGTAGTGGTGTTCTACCCACGTAAAGAGGCGTCGCACCTGCTTTGATTATCTTGTTAATGCTCTTTATCTCTTTATTTATTAATTCTGCAAGCAGCTTGGAATCATCGTTATATACAGCAGCAAAATGCAGAGGATAATACTTGTTCATTGAAGAAAAATATAAAGTGACTTCTTTGTCATTATTTTCTATTTTCTCGATTGAAAACGTTCTGTTTTGTAGTTGTTTATGAGATTGGCTTTCAAATATATCTATAAACTTAGTTTGTTCTTTACCTTTTGTATATCCATATAAGCTTATCGGTTTATTGTTATCAGCATAGATAATTGTCAATGTATTAAACATTGCTTCTTTAATAACAACAGCTAATTCTTCCGTGCTATATAAATCAAATACATTAGGTTCATAGAAAGTAGCGGGTGGCAAACCTTGCTGCATAAGCATAATATTCATGAGAATGTTAACAAAAGTCCTACCATTAGCATCACGAAAGGGATGTAATAATTCAAAGAGCTTAATATGTTTAGCAATCACATATACTTTATCGTCAAGTGTTTTAGCTTTTTTTATGTCTTTGTTATACGACCTGGTCAGTTTGCGAAGTATATGTTCTACATTTTCTAGGGGGGCGATATAAAAATGAGTGCTTTCACTATATCCATCAAGCAACATTTTTTTATAGATTTGTTTGCCTATCACCTCGATTTTATATGGATTTTCTCTAACATATTCTAATTTATTTATTGGTATTTTAGGAGCAAAGACTCCCATTTCTCCTGAACCAAAACAAGCATATTTCTGCAAAAAATTAATTTTAAGAAATTCAATAACACCATTTTCTGATGCCCTATTTGCTGGAATGGCAAATGACACTGGTTCATTCACGCGCAGATTTCCTGGATTTTTTTCTTGCAATTCCTCAACATTTTTCCCGCATCTTGCATGTATTGATTTAATTAACTCAACTGTGATGGTAAAATTTTTTGTATCATTTGCTTGTAGAGAAAATAACATTAAGCTTTCCAAACCAGCACTAAGACTACCTTTTTCACGCTCTTCATAACCTTCCCAGCCATTTTGTTTTGACCAAAATCTTCCATCCACAAACAAACGCCATAATTGTTCCATTGGATATTTTTTCAGAAAATAAAGCCCAGGAAGATAAGCCATGATTGATATCATCTTTTTATGCCATTACAATTATATAGCACAAATAGAACATTATGGCATATTTTTAATCAAATGATCATCTTTCATGTATAGTGGTTTCTAGTAGTTCGGAAATTCGTTACGCAAATGGATGTAACTCGATTTAAAGGCTTCTGAAATGACTATACTGGCTAGAACCGTTTAGCAAATGGCTATTTTTATCATTATAATCTAATCTTTAAGCTATGATAGTGGGCACCGGTTCTATGGATGGGATCATGGAAAATGGTAAAACTAGGCTCTTAAATATATGTCATTTTTTAATGGCATGTATTGGGGCCGTTATAATTTTCGCCAGCTTGTCTGTTTATTTTGGAATCTTATTTAAGATTCCAGCACTAACAAGTATTTCTTCTAATATCAATATGGAAATAAATACAGCCACGTGTTTTCTTTTGACTGGATCTGCACTTTTAGTCATGAGCAAGCAAAACCCTGGATTTATTAGCCGAATAGTTTTTGATGTTATGTCGATTAGTATTATGTTGATAAGTGGCATGACTCTATACGAGTATATGTCAGGTATAGATTTAGGTGTCGAACAATTAATAACAAATTATCTGTCTCGGTCTCACGGCACAACGTTTGCAGGACAAATGACCTTTATTAGCGCAATTAGTTTCATCCTTATTGCCGTCACTTTTATATGTGTATTAAGAAAATCGGTATCAATATGGATAGTACAAACATTTGCATTTTTGGTGATGTTACTCGCTCTGTTTTCCTTGTTTAATTATCTCTACAGTTACAACAATAACTACTATATTAAATATACCTCCCTGGAAGCTGCGCTGCTTTTTATCATGACAACTATAGGTATTGTATTAAAATCTCCCCATTCGGGTATTATTGGTATCTTGCGATTCAGATACCATTGTGGTTGTATCACAGACAAGTATTTTTGTCATCATTGGAATCACGACTCTATTCGCTTCCATCCTTCTTTATTCATGACCATGATTTGCCGAGCCAACCCTTCATTAAATAGTGAGTGTATCTTCGAGCCTATTGAATGGCAGACTGCTTATATTATGATTCACCATAAACCTCCTCCGCAGCAACCACCTACTCTAAAAGAAACCTTAAGGATGATTGCACAACTCGGAGGCTTTTTAGCTAGAAAACATGATGGGGAGCCAGGTTCTTCTGTTATATGGAAAGGCTTACAATGTCTTTATAGTTACATTAAAGCGCGAGATGCATTTGCTCACGCCTTCGGTCATACTTATGTGTAATGATATGGTCACGGGACGTATCCAGAACTGACGTTAAACTATGATTTAAGATGCCCAATCTCCGGCATGTATTTTTTGAGCATCATTCTAAATTGTTAAAGGATTTTAAATTAAGAGGAGCAATAGCTGTGTGTTTTCTATTTATGCATCATTCTAAAATTGATACGAGTCAATTAAAAGAGCTTCTCATTACTAAGTTTGTACTTGAAAAATATTGTTCGGTGAAAAAGAAATCTACAAACCTTATCATCGAAATAGGTGATCAAGGCATACTCGCTCTAGAATATACTACAAATAAAAATTATGCTGTCCTCAAAAATCTCAATGTATATATATGTAAATCAATAGAAAAATTGAATATCCCTTCATTAAAAATAGAGCACCATCAGAAAAGCCCAGGGGAGAAAATTCTAGAAATTACATTACCATACAAGAAAATAACTGAATTTTTCAATCAACTTAGCTTATTGCCCGATCTTAGTATTGATAGGGATACACCTAGATTATATTTGTAATACGAACACAAAATAACGATTCCCCAAAATATCACGATGAAAAAGGATGAAATAGCGAAAGTTATGTGAGGCCAAACCACTGATTAAGTAACGCAATAAGCTCATCAACTCCTTCTTTTTTCAAAGAAGAAAAAGATTGGATTGTAATCAAATGTTCTGCCAACTCATAAAACTTACGTACTTTCAAAAGAGTATTTTTAACATCACTGCGGCTTAATTTATCTGCCTTGGTTAATAAAATATGCACTGGCAATTCGCGATTTAAAGCCCAGTCAACCATCATCAAGTCCAAATCTTTTAAAGGATGACGCACATCCATTAATAAAACTAAGCCTTTTAAACTTTGTCTGACTTCAAGATAATGAGCCAAATTTTTTTGCCAATCCATTTTCACTTGCAAAGCCACTTTAGCATAACCATAGCCGGGCAAATCCACGAGTCGCCGTTCTTCATCCAAGTTAAATAAATTAATTAATTGAGTACGCCCTGGTGTTTTACTGGTTCGGGCCAAACCTTTGATACCGGTTAAGCAATTTAAAGCGCTGGACTTGCCAGCATTGGAACGTCCAGCAAAAGCAACTTCAAAGCCTGTGTCCTCAGGTAAGTGAGACACTCGGGCGGCACTTTTTAAGAATACTGCTTTAGAATAAGGATTATCGACCATAATTTATAATATTTTGGGATTTCAACAAGGCAGTGTACCATTACTTTGTGAATTTATTATGAGAAATTGATGAAAAAATTTGTACTCATTTTTATCTTGTGCACTCCACTAGTACTTTTTGCTCAAGATGACAGCACGCCCATGGCTAATAAAGCTCTTGTTTGCAAGGCATGTCACGGCCCACATGGCAATAGTACCAACCAGGAGTGGCCTAATATCGCAGGACAGAATCCCAAATATTTTGTAAAACAACTTAAAGACATGAAAAACGGCACTTTCCGTAACGCAGCAACTATGAAGGCACTTCTTGCTGCATTAAGTCAACAGGATATGGATGACTTGGCATCATATTATGCTAAAATGCCTCTTGCCCAAGGCAGCACACCCGAAAAATTTTTTAAACGGGGTGAGCAAATTTACCGGGGAGGCGATTTTACCAAACGGATAACAGCCTGTATCGCCTGTCATGGCCCTAAAGGAACAGGTAATGCTCAAGCTGGTTTCCCGGTACTTTCGGGGCAACATGCTACTTATACAGTACAGCAATTAAACGCCTTTAAAAACGGCAAACGACAAAATGATTTAAACCATATCATGCAAGATATTAGCAGTAGAATGAGTCAAAGTGATATGGAAGCCGTTGCGTATTATATAGAAGGATTACATTAGGAAACTAAATTATGTTTAAAAAATTAATTACTATATTATTTCTTTTTCCATCAATGGTCTTCGCTGCATCATTTATTGAAGGCAAAGACTATCAACTTGTTGCAAATACACCTGCAACAAATAACCAAAATAAACAAGTGATTATCCAGGAATTTTTCAGTTATGGTTGCCCTTGGTGTTATAAAATCGAAGCCCCTCTGAATCAATGGATAAGTAAAATGGGGAAAAACATTCAGTTTGAACGTGTTCCCGTAGTATTTAAACCTTCTTGGGAACTTTATGCAAAAGCCTATTACACCGCAAAAACACTCGCACTTTCAGAAAAAATGACTCCTTTACTCTTTAAAACCATCCAAAATGAGAAAAAGCCTCTGGATACGAAACAAGCAATGATTACTTTTTTTGTTACACAAGGTGTAGATAAAGAAATCGCTAAAAGTGCTTTGGGGAATTCACCAACAATTGATATGCGTGTACAAAATGGCATGAGCTTGATGTCAGCTTATCAAATTAATGCAGTACCAGCATTCGTGGTAAATAATAAATATAAAACTGATTTACAAATGGCTGAAAATCCAGAGCGTTTGCTAGAAATATTGGATTATTTATCTCGAAAATCTGCTTAGATTAAAAGTAAAGTAATATCCAGCAAAGAACACTATGAAATAAATGAAGCTCGCCTTGTCTAAGTGGGTAACGCTATATGTGGTTTATCTCCTAATTCAACAAGGCTTGAATTCCTTTTTTGCTCAACGTTTCAGTGACAACACCTGTTGTTATGCCCGCTGCTGTAACTAAGGCTGTTTCAAAAATTTGTTTTGGGGTTGTAAGTTTACCTGCAAAGGTTTGCCATGCGAAAAAGCCATATCGTATCGCTTGGCTACTATATTGGGCTAGGCTTCCACACATAGACCAACTAGTTTGTTTCAATGAGTGCCCAGCATAATCAATAAAATCAGTTAAAAGCGTTAGACCTAAATTGATGAAAGTGTAGTTTGCTGTATGAATTGTAGCCTTGGTTAGAGCATTTAAAAACGTGGTGAGAGGCTCAGCTATTGTATCTAATGGATTCGTATAAACAAGTTCTTTGACTAGATTGAACGTAAATAGACATCCGGCATAGGTAAATTGTGTCATAAACGTACGCTTGAAACCGGGAGAAGCTGTTATTTTTTCACTGACAGCTAACGCTGCTCCACGCAACAAACCTTGAAGAGCAGACTGGCTTACAACGTTGATGGCATTATCAAAGATGCTTGGAGGTAATGATTCACAAATCATGGTCTCTTGAACTAATCGTTCTTCAGAAATCGTTAGACTTTCAAAAACACCTGTTGCCTTAACAATATTGTGTCTCGACTTGTCTTGTGAAACACAAAATCGAGGCTTACCAAACAATTCAATCTGCCCCAGTTCTTGTTCCTCATTACCATAACGAAAGACAAAAATGGAATCATTGCCCTGTTCACTGGGCTTAATTTCTAAAAGCTCACCCTGAAAATGAAGTGTTACAATGTTTTTCTCAGTGTCAAGAACCTCATAGTGCAATTCAGGCGTATTGTTAATTTCATTAAATTGAATATCCCATCTTCCTAATTTAGTTAATTGAGTTGCTAATATATTGCTCTGTTCCTGTTGAGGCATCATTTCTGGAGAAAGAAATGTTGTGTTGCTGTGAAATAGATCGAGTGGAAGAAGGTGTTTATTGGTGTCTATGGTCACATATGATTTATCTAAAAGACCTGGCAAGAGTTTATTGAGGTAATTCATTTGCCGATAGAGCACTTGCATTTCATGTTGAATTTTTTGTTGCGCTTCCCCGCTTTGCATACTGTCAGCTAATTTGATGAGTTCTCGTTGGTATTTAGTCATGCTGTTAATGGTTTTTTCGCACATCTTATTCAGCTGTGTTAATAAGGTACCATCTTTCATAAATTGAGTTTCTAAAGCACGTAAATTTAATTCAAAAAACTTATTGTTAACATCCTTGGTTTTTCTATTTAATAATATTACATGATATTGATCAACGCGGAGAATCAACCGACGCATCAATGCATTAGATTTTTCAATTAACTTTACATAATGATCCGCTAATTGATTCGCTTGATCTAAGTAATTAGCTGCAAATAAATAACTTCCCAGGCTCGTTTGAAGGTGATTGAAATGTTCAAGTGTTTGTCTAACATGCACCATGGCTTCGACGGTCGCTAAGCTTTCAAGATAGTTCGTTTGATCCTGCTTATTTACAAGGGGGGAAAAACGAATTACATCCAAAAGATTTTCTCGTAATCGCAGTTTTGCTTGAATGCTGCCTTGTTGTTCGCTAACTTTTTCTAATTGATAAAAGCGATTTAAAGGTTCATAGGGTGTCAACATTAGGCTATTCTGCATATTTTGCTCAACCTTCAATGCACTTTGTTTGAAAATTTTGCAGATCGGGGATTGGTCGCAAGATAATAACTTCCCTTCCAGTACCTCGGGATTGAAATTATCCGGCACTTCCTCGTTAATTAATAAAAAATGCAAGTAGGTACCTAAGGTGGTTTCAAGACTTTTTCCAGACACAACGAGA
The DNA here is from genome assembly GCA_016191305.1 of Legionella longbeachae. Taxonomy (GTDB): domain Bacteria; phylum Pseudomonadota; class Gammaproteobacteria; order Legionellales; family Legionellaceae; genus Legionella; species Legionella longbeachae_A. The sequence continues at coordinate 15,526 of JACPOX010000014.1, forward strand.
TCAGATAATAATTGGGGTAATTCTTTATTCACAACACAGGTGCGAACAATGTTCGACGCTTCCTCCAGACTTTTTTGGATGTCATGTAAATGAATACGATCAAGTCCAAAATGGGGAATGAGGTGAACCATATTTTTTAACAGGTGTTGGCGTTTTGCGATGTCATCTAATATTTCTGGCTTGCATGTTGCATCGACCAAGTCATGATAAAACCAATGTTTAAATTCATTTAACACCAACATGACGGGATCATTCATCAAGGCAAAATTTTGGTTTTTTGTTCTACTTGACTGCCAATTGGCTATGCGTCTTGCCATGCTATCTGCATAAGTCCAGAGAGGATGATGTTTAAAATCCTTGGCTTCTTTGTTTTCAAGAGTATATCCGTTGAAGGGCTGTTCGTTGTCATGATGAATGGCTGTTGGTTTGATACAATGCCATAAGTTGTATATACGATTGTCTTCATGAGTGGTAAAAAAAGTGTTTCTTGATTCGCCAAATTGCTTGTTATATTGAGAAACAATTTGCTTTAACAAAGTAAGATCTTCATCCGTATAACAGTATTGGTAATTTGAATTCCAGCCAATTCGCCAAAATCGATGGGGACGATTTGGATAGTTTTTAGATGGGAGGTTACTTGCTACTTTTATATCATCCTCTATATTTACATCCTTAGCTTGCATAACAAGATCCTTAATTAAAGCTCCATCTTTAAATTCATTTCAAACCTGATTGATTTGAAGGGAATACTGAAATAACATTGGTCCGTTTAGGGTAGCAGTATATCGTAATAATAAGGAAATATGATGCGACAAATTCAAAAAATAGAACTCCATCCACAAAGCATTGAACACAATAGAAATTACTTTTTTAATAGCAACTCAAATTCTAACTCAATGATCTGTTATGGCTCAGCTAATATTAAAAGCAAATTAAATTATTGCAATATTGTTAAGCTGACTGAAAAAAATTCATCGGAAGCCAACTTTGAAAATTTTTATCATCTGATGAATAACACTAACTTAGTTATCGTTTTTAAAGATGGCATCTTTAAGGGTAATCGAGAAACATTCCAGCTTGAAAAAATTGAATTCACTAACCAAGACCCAAAGTTTTATTCTGAGCTCCGTTTTACTAAATTGCTATCCCAATGTACAGAGGACATTAATTGGATATACGATGAGGAAAGCCTCAAAATAATAGATGCTGTAACAGGTTTTTCTCATAGCGCTGCTGTAAAAATAGAAAATGAAGATAAGGCAATTGATTTAATCAGACAAAAATCAGGTTTAGTTGAGGAATATGTTGAGATTAGCACATTGACAAATATAAAAAATAATACGGTCGAGTTTAGATTTCATTACGATTATAAAAATGCAAATGAAATCATGAAAGCAATGGAAGAGTTTTTGAATACAGCTGCGGGTAAAGATTTAAAATTCATCCGTGAGAAAAAACATATTTTCATTGGCAACGCCGATTCAACGTTAATTATTGAAAGAAATGAATTGCCAAATTTACTTGAAGGATTAATGAAAATAGAAAAAAGAGAGTTTAATTTTTCTCTCTTAAACAAAGAAAACAAGAATCCACAGATGATGTATTAATTTGCGGTTCTTCATAGAATCTGAGGTCTTATATGTTCTGTCGACACATTTGCCTCCGGATTTTAGTTTTTTTTCCGTTTATTAGACTTCGGTAACTCGCTACAAAGAGAGAAGTATCGACGAAGCAATCCTCTCTTTGTAGTAGAGTTTCCGAAGAAGTCTATTGAACTGTTATTCCCTCTTGAGTTACACATGTAGCATTTTCATTCATAACTGGTGCTTTTAATGGAAAAGTACCAGCGGCCGAAAGAGTGGCTAGATGTCCCTTTTGTTTAAATATTTTTTTAGGCAGTCGTAATACAACATTTTTAACGCCATTAACGGCTTCAATAATCTCGAAATAACCGACCATACTCAAAAATTGATAACTATCCTGAGGCGAAATACCTTGAGTTCTTACTAAAAAGTTAATTGCATTTTTAGAAGCCAGTTGCATTGCTTCAAATAAATTTTCATTTAAACCAACAATCATCCAGTCTGTTGCGTTTTCGATGACGGGCCAAGTAAGAAAATCAGCGCCATTTCGTTTTGTTTTATCCAAAACTCCTTCTGCTTTCAAATCTTTTCTAACAATAATTTGAAAAGTGATCCCCTCATATGCAGTTTCTAATGCAGTAACATCAATTTCGCCATTACTTTGCATTGCATGTGAATCTCCAGTCCAAACTAAAGCTCCTTTTTGAAACACTGGAAGGTAAAGAATCGAACCTACTTGTAAGCTTGGTGCATCTAAATTTCCTCCAAATGGTCCAGGTGGTACAGAATTAAACTCACCTGCTTCTGGTTGGCCCATATGAGTTTGTAAATTAACAGGCCAATCTTTGGGCCAATCAAGAGGCGGAGCAACCGCAACTATTCCAGGGAAAGGTTTTAGTTGTAAGCATATGCCTTTAGTAAACTCAGTAGTGTTGTTCTTTTTGTCATATTTAAAATATTTGATCTGAGGTTGGGTAAAATCCGTTAAAATTCCAGCAGTTGTACTTAAAAAATTATATCCCCAGTCAGTCAATTTAATATCCAGAATGCGAATCTCAAGTATGTCTCCAGGCTCAGCACCCTCGACATACACCGGGCCAGTTAAGCTGTGCATGCCTCGTCTTTTTTGAATGTCGTGTTTTTCATAAAATTTTGCCACGTCAGCAGGAGTTGTTTTGTTAAAAATCATTTCATGAAGACAACTATTCCAAGTCTCCATAGTGACGGTATCCCCCGATTGAATGGTTACAACTGGAGGCTTCTTAAGGGTAAAAAGACCAAGGGTCGTAGTTTCTGATGTTGCTGGAACTTTATAGGCTTTTGCAAACAAAAAGGAACTGTATAAAAAAATGAACAGCAAGGATAAAATTCGCGATTTTTTTAGCATTTCTAGATCCATTAAAAGTGCTAGGGCAGAATAGATTTAATCCTTAGTTAGAAAAAAAATCAAGCGAATCTGGGAGTTCTTACACAACCTACGCATGAAAATCCTTGAATTTTCCGCGCCTTATGCACGATATAGGCAGGATGCTTATGGAAAATGCAGCGCTCCATCCAGGCTTTTTCATTAGGTTGGCAAAGGTTCTGATTAAGCTGGCTTATCACACCCCTTTACCTGGATTCTCCAAACTTAAAATTCCTGTATTAAAATCATAAGCAAATATTTCTGCGTACCGTCCCCAGTCTATCATCGTACGCAAAACACGCTCTGCTTCTTTTTCGCTCAGATAGTCTTCAAGTTTACTTAAAAAACGTTCTTCTGAGACTCGATGTCCTACTTTTTCATCCAGAATCCGTCGGATATATCGAGCAAGAGGAACTTTTTCTAATAATCTTTGTGCAAAGAGTTTTTTGCGTTCTTGTAAATCCGCTTCAGCAAATTGCTTTCCTAAATCACTTAACTGAATATCTCCCGCGGAAACTTTAGCAAAACCTAATATTTCTAAGGTTTCAAGTATTGGGAACAAATCATCAATATTCATCATTAATTCATCGGCAAGCTCAGGTAAATCAATACGCTCTTCAAATGAAGTCATGGTTTCAATCAAACCAGTTAACTCTGAAGGTTCAACATCAGGTAAGCGATAACCTAAACCTATTTGTCGCTCGCGTTGAGCACGTTTAGCTTTTTCTTTTGGGCCAGTAGTCATTAAGGTATAGATTTTATCAACCAGAGCACGAAATTCAGGAGATTCAGGCTCACGTGGCTGGGGCAAAGTGACCGGTAGTTCAGCGCGAATGTATCCGGGATCATTGCCAAAAATGACTATTCGATCTGCTAAAGTAGCTGCTTCTTCAATATTATGAGTGACTAATAAAATTCCATTTGTATTGGTTTTCTTTTCTTTCCATAACTCTAATAAGTCAGATTTTAAATTTTCTGCAGTAAGAACATCAAGTGCAGAAAAAGGTTCATCCATTAATAAAACATCTGGATTAATTACTAAAGCGCGTGCAAAGCCAACCCGCTGGCGCATACCGCCAGAAAGTTCTTTTGGATAGGCAGATTCAAATCCGTCAAGACCAATAATATCTATTGCTTCAATAGCACGATGTGTTCGTTCCTCACGACCTACACCCTGTGCCTCAAGACCAAGTTCGACATTTTCTAATACGGTAAGCCAAGGCATTAATGCAAAAGATTGAAAAACCATAGCAATACCATCCACAGGTCTGGTCACCGATTTCCCTCTATATTTTACCGTCCCACTTGTAGGTGCAATGAGCCCGGCAATAATACGTAACAAGGTGGACTTTCCTGAACCAGACTTCCCTAGTAAGGCAACAATCTCTCCTTCCTGCAACTGAAAATTTACATCCTCAAGCACAAGCAAATTTTGCTCGGCTGCTTTTTTAAATGACTTGCGCAAATTTTCTATAGCAATAATGGTTTCAGACATAAGTATCTTTAATTAAAGTTAAAACGTTCTTCCGCCAGTCGATAGAGCGGACGCCAAATCAAATGGTTAAAAGCAAGGACATACAAACACATCATTGCTGTGCCTAAAGCAATTTTTGGGAAATTTCCTGTTGCCGTACTGGCTTGAATGTATTCACCTAAGCCCGTGGCTCTAAGTGTAGTATTACCCCAGTTTAACCATTCTGCTACGATACTAGCGTTCCATGCTCCCCCTGCCGCGGTAATCGCGCCAGTAATATAAAAAGGGAAGATACCTGGCAAGGCTAGCCTTTTCCACCAAAGCCAGCCTTTCAACCCAAAATTATCGGCAGCAAGATATAATTCTCGAGGAATTGCGGAAGCTCCAGCAATTACATTAAATAAAATATACCATTGAGTTCCAAGAATCATGAGTGGAGTTACCCATATTTCTACATTCAAATGAAATTTAACAATAGCTATTATAAATAAAGGATAAAATAAATTGGCTGGGAAAGCTGCCACAAATTGAATTACAGGCTGTATTTTTTGCGCAATACGCGGTCTTAAACCAATCCAAACACCTACTGGAATCCAAAGTAATGAACTTAAAATTATCAAACAGATGACGCGAGTGCCAGTCGCTGCTCCAAGCAAAAAAACATGCAAAATATCACTGATTTTTAATTCCGCCAATATAAAGCGCAGTAAAAACCAACTCCCAGTGCCAACACATAATAAAACCAATGCGTTCCAAAATCTGTCTAAACGTTTTTGTCTTTTTAAATCAATCTCCTTCACTGCTTTAGAGTCACTTAATCTAAGCCAGCGCGCATTCACGAACTTATCAGTAAAAATACCTATAATTTCTGTAAATTGCTTCATTAATCGACTACCACGTATCCAGTCAACCAACCAAGATTGATACTCCGACTCATCCGGTGAAGGCTCCATTTTAAATTTTTCTGACCAAGCAATTAAAGGTCGAAATAATATTTGATCGTATAAAAAAATAACGATTACCATCGTCAAAATCGCATAACCTACCGCATGTAAGTCTCGCTGCTGTATTGCTAAGGCAATATAAGACCCAACACCTGGTAACCTAATGTTTTGATGCGCCACTGAA
>JACPOX010000015.1 GCA_016191305.1 Legionella longbeachae
GAACAACAAAGAAATTCAACTCACTGACGCAATTAACAGTTTACTTAAAAAAGAAACCGTATTAGCTTTCCCTTATGAAGGTAATCGATACGATTGTGGTAGCGTGCTTGGCTTTCTCAAAGCGAATGTAAATTTAGGAAAAATGCACCCAACCGAAGGTGAAAATTTTTCCAAATGGCTTTCATCCTGAAAGAAATATTTTGGATAAGTTATGGAGCAACTAACAAAAATGAATTCATGGAAAAAACTCGAAAAGCTTTCAAAAACTCTTTTCCGAGACAATAATGAAACACGAGACCAATGCGTATCAGCTGCAAATATTACTTTAGATTATAGTGGGCAACGAGTGAATCACGCGATTATGGAGACGCTTTTTGAGCTTGCGGCTGAATGCGAATTGCAGGAACAAATCAATGCTTTGATGAGTGGACAACCTATAAACAATACAGAAAATAGGCCAGCTTTACATACAGCTTTGCGTGCTCCAGAAGATGAGGTCATCTGGGTTAACAGTCAGAATATAGTTCCTAATGTGATTAACGTTCGCCAAGAAATGAATGAAATCTCAACAAAAATTAGAAACAGGGAATGGCTTGGCTATTCAGGGAAACCTATTAGCGATGTGATAAACATCGGCATAGGTGGATCAATGCTAGGTCCCTTCTTCTGTGTGAATGCCTTAACTGATTTTGTAACCGATCAAATAAATTTTCATTTTATTTCAGATATTGATCCCTTTGCTTTTCAGCGGGTTATCTCCAAACTTAATCCAGAAACCACACTTTTTATTATTTCTTCAAAATCATTTACCACCCCAGAAACTTTAACTCATTGCCAAAAAGCATTTGCATGGATTAACCAGGACCAACATCTTGATAAACATTTTATTGCTGTCACTGCAAATATAAAAAAAGCTCAAGAAATGGGTTTTCATACTATCCTTCCAATATGGGATTGGGTTGGCGGACGTTATTCTTTCTTTTCAGCTATTAATTTGATCTCCTGTATAGCGATTGGCTATGACCACTTTTCTGCACTTTTAACTGGTGCACAGATATTAATAACCTATTAGTCATGGCTTATTCCCAAGACTTACAATATTTTGTTCCTTATCTCCAGCAGCTGGATATGGAAAGTAATGGAAAATCATTAAACAGAGAAGGTCAAGCTGTTGATTATGCAACAGGCCCCATTATTTGGGGTGGATTGGGTAATCACGCGCAGCATAGTTATTATCAATTATTATGTCAAGGAACACATAAAATAGCCGCTGATTTAATTAGTCTTTCCACGTTTAATCATGATCTAATTAATAAAATGTGTCTTGCTCACAAAGAAATATTAACAAAAGGTGGCTTTCAAAAAGAAAATCCGCATAGTTATATACCTGGAGAAACACCAGTAACTCATTTGTCTTTAACAAATTGGTCTCCACAAACTTTAGGATCTCTGATTTCGTTATATGAACATAAGGTTTTTGTTCAAGGAATGATCTGGAATATTAATTCATTTGATCAACCAGGAGTCGAGAGTTCAAAAGAAATTATTCGAAAAAATAACTGGATCAACTAAATGTTCAAATCCAGATTTTGTTTCTTATTATTAGGTTTAGCCACTACACAAGCTTTTGCTGAAGAAAATCTTAGCTCACAACAAATGCTGTTCAATCAAGTAATTTGGGGTGAAGCTTATTATAAAGATGATCTTGTAAAAAATTCACTTTATCGCCTGGAATTAATTGATCCGGATAATTCTCAAGTTATTGCAGCCCATATCAGACTTGCGATACGTGAAAAAAACCTCGTTCTGGCAAATAAATTACTAGAAAAATTAAGACAGAAGGCACCTGATTCAATTGAATATAAACAAGCCCAAATGAGTTTGGTTCTTACTCAACCCGATGCAAGGCAAAAACTGCAGCAAGCTCGAGTTTTATCTATGTCTGGCCATACTATTTTGGCCAAAGCTCAGTACGATGCTCTTTTCCACGGTAATTTTCCCACACCTGAATTAACTGCTGAGTATTGGATGCTCGTCTCTCAAATTCCAGAGCAACGAGAAAATGCATTCAATCACTTGCAAGCGCTCTACTTTTATCTACAAAATCACAAAATATATCCGATTAATAATACGCAGAAAACATGGCTAAATGGATTACAAAACATTATTTCCCGGATATGGGTTTCTAAAGGAGATATTGCATTTAAAGCAAATCAATTAGACTTAGCCCTTAAAGATTATCAACAAGCGCTCTTACTCAATAAGGAGAATTATTATGCCATAATTGGCATAGGAGAGATTGCATTTAAGCATAAAGATTTTGTTAGTGCAGAAAATGCATATAAGCAAGCTATAATAATTAACCCAGATTTGCATGAGGCTTTCTATGATCTATTTGAGCTTTATAAGAGTCAATCATTATCGAAAGCGCTTCATTATTTGGATACATTGCCAGATGCACATAAAATTAAATTCCAAGATGATAAGCGCGGTTTAGAAAGTGATATTTACCAGGAACAGGCAGAACAGTTTATTAAAATAAATCAATGGGCACAAGCGGTAGATAAATACCGTCAGGCACAAAAAATAGATCCTGACAATGTCTGGTTAATATACCATTATGCTTTTGCTTTAAAACATATAGGTCAAATCCAAAAAGCAAATCAACTTTTTCTCCAGTTGGCAGTGAAACAAAAGAAAAATCCAAACCAAGCTTATGCATATGCACTCTTCTTATCAGATTCAGATAAAATTCAACAAGCATTAGCCAGACTTCATGCTATTCCTCAAGCCCAATGGAACGACGGAATGCGCAAATTGGCCCAACGCCTTACTACAGAAATGATTTTACTACATGCGCAAAAATTGCGCGATAATGGTAATAAACAAGAAGCAGTTGCCTATTTACTACAACAAGCACCAACCATACGTATCAAGATGACTCTGGCTGATTGGGCTTTTAACGACAGGGAATATGCACCCGCATTGCATTATTATCAGGACGTCGCGAAACATGAGCCACTCAATGCGGATGCTTATTTAGGAATTATAGAAACACTTATCGCTGTGGAAGAGAAACTATTATTTCGGGATGCGGCACGAGTAGAAACAGTATTACGCCAATTCAAATCAGCAAAAGAAGATTATAAAAAAGCCATGGTTAATAGTAAAATTACATCAAGTTGGCCAGCAACCAATGACACTTATACTTATTTAACGAGGAATCATGTTGAAGATGATTGGTTAAAACGCAGCATTCGTTCTGAAGCAGCTCTTCTTTACCAACAACAAGAAACACGCATCACCTTAGATCAAGACTACTGGCGCCTACCCGGTACTGCTGGAACATCTGATTACCGCGCTGGGGATCTTATAGCTCAAGCGGATTGGGCTCTATACAATGGACGTGCTTTTTTGCGAGCTGATGATGTCACTTTAGGTGCAGGAACTTTTTCCACGAACAATGGAGTTTATTTTAGTGATTTTGGTACCTGTAACATTAATGGATGTCGTAGTGGAATGGTTCAACAAACGAAAGGAGTTGGTTGGGATGGAGGATGGCAGAGCGCGCGTTGGGGTATGGATATAGGCCAAACGCCTATAGGCTTCCCGGTGTCAAATTGGATAGGCGGTATTAATTATAGTAATGAAATAAAACATATTGGTTGGACAGTTACGGCATCAAGACGTCCGATGACTAACTCTTTGCTCTCTTTTTCGGGTACGGTAGATCCTAACACAGGGATCACCTGGGGTGGAGTAGTAGCTACTGGACTTACTTTATCCCTCAGTTATGATAGAGGAGGCTCCCATGGCTTTTGGGCTAACGTGATCGGGAGTACATTAACTGGAAAAAATGTGGCCAGCAATGAGCGCATTCTTTTATTAGATGGTTACTACTATAAGCTAATTAATGAAGACAATCGTCGTCTTGTAATTGGTTTGACAAATATGGTCTGGCATTATAATAAAAATTTATTTGGATATACGCTAGGCCTCGGAGGATACTATAGTCCACAAATGTTTCTATCATTAACTATGCCTGTAAACTATCGTAAACGGACAGGCAACTGGTCCTATGAATTAGGGGGTAGTATTACCTGTTCCAGAGCAACCACACAAAATAACGCACTTTATCCTTTACCTCAACTGGTACCCAATTTAAATAACACCGACAATACAGTACAAACTGGCGGAAGCAGCATGGGGTATGGTTATTCTATTTTGGCGTTAATAGAACGAAGACTGGGTTCACATTTTATGGTGGGTGGATTAATGAATCTTCAACAATCTACTGATTATACACCAAGCAATCTCGCCCTATTTCTTCGCTACTCATTTGAAGGTTGGCAAGGTGATATGGATATGCCTATAACTCCATTAATTCCCTACTCGAGCTTTAGATAATAGAGCTAAGATATAGCGTCACCCCTAGTTTTAGATGAGGCGCAAGTTCATTAAGTGAGGGAGTGTGCATAAGTACATGACCGAACTTAAATGAACTTGCTTCCATTAAATATAATTCGGCATAACGCTGAGGGATGTCTTTTTCCATAAATACATCAAATAGGTCTGGGTCTATATGCCCTTCTTTTTTTAGACGTTCCATAATGTCTAAAGCGCTAGTTAATGGGATTGCTTTTTTATAAGGTCTATCATTTGCTGTTAATGCTTCAAATATATCAGCAATTGCAATAATTCTTGCAGGTAATGAGAGTTGATCTTTAGTAAGTCCTCGTGGATAACCTTTACCATCCATTCGTTCATGATGACTTGCAGCTAGTTCAGGTATATTTTTCAAATTTTTTGGATAAGGTAAGGATTGAAGCATTTTTAAAGTCATACTTACGTGATTATTGATAATACTTCGCTCTTTATCTGATAGATTTCCATGCCTTATAGATAACATCTGTATTTCTTGTTTTGTTAACAAAGGTTCTTCTTTTCCAGAAATCCCGGACAAGCGAAGCTCAGACAATTTTGCAATTCTTTGTAAATCCTCAGCCTGCATAAATTCGCTGCCTATATTGCATTTTTTAATAAAATCTAAATTATTAATAATTTCCTTCAACTGTTTTTGCAAGTTGCTTTCCGCTTCTAAATCTACAATGCAGCCACTTATTTGTTTCATTTTTTCTTGTAAAAAGTGAATCACTGTATCTCTTTTGATTATTTCAAAGCGTGTTGCAATCAGATTAATTCCATCATGAATACCCTCTAACTTCGAAGACTTATCTACTATAGCTTCAGGGGTAGTAATTTTGCCACAATCATGAAGCCAGGCAGCCAATTCTAACTCATACAATTCATCTTCATTCATACGAAATTCTTTAAGCGGACCATGATTTACTTCACAGGCAGCATCAGCCAGCATTAAGCTAATAACAGGAACTCGTCTACAATGTCCTCCAGTATAAGGAGATTTTTCATCAATTGCTTTAGCTACTAGTTTAATAAATGAATCAAACAATTCTTTCTGTGCATTAATTAAAATTCGGTTAGTAATGGTCACAGCAGCCTGAGAAGCTAGTGATTCAACTATATATTGATCTTGTTTTGAAAAAGATACGGTGATGTTCATTTTTTTATCAATGGGATTGATTAATTAGTATTGTAGCCCATTTGTTGGTCAAACTTCTTTGTTCCGGCTAAGTCAAAAGTCCGATTTCTATATATATTTTTAATATTGATGGTTTTTCTACTAATCGCTGCATAAGGAGCTAGCATATGAAGATTAGGAACATTACCTTCGTTGTATAATGCTATATTATTAAAACCTGCATGGCTGGCATTAGAACCTATTAAATGTATATTCATGGATCTATTCAGCATGACTTCAAATTTTAATTCTTTATTTTCTATACACGTATATATAGTCCCTCCATCAGCATTGGTTATATCTTGTGATTTATTCAGGATAAGTTCTAAAAGACGTGTATGATTTTTTTCAGTTGATAGTGCAAGGCCAATATCAGTCAGGGTACGCAGTAGATAAGAAATACGCTTTTCCGATTGATTCATTTATACTCTTTAGCAATATTTAACTTATTTAAGTATAGCTCATCCAATCGTACTAACTGACAAAAGGTGCTGAGATGAATGCAGGTTGAGGGCACCCGACCTACATCCATCCGAGGTCATATCTAATAGAGCTAATAATAAGGAACCCAATTACTATCACCTTTTAATAAAATATAATATTTATCCTGGTACTTCATCACAGTAACACCTTCATTTGACGAAACTGCTGCTGTTTCAGGCAAATTTTTTGTTATATCTTCTAAGTTAGCATCAACCTGATTAAATATTTTTCCATCTACTAATCGCGCTATTAATTCTGAAATAGCCAAATAACTGCTTGGAGTATTTATTTTTATTTGACCATTTACAGGTTTCGATTTCATACCAATTATTTTAATCCCAACGGGAACATGAGTGATGCTTGGGCTAGGAATATCTCGTAAACCTGGCATTTGTAATTTATCTCCAACCAAATTAGCTCCGTGCTCAGGGATAAAAATTACTAAGGTTTTACGACCAGATTTCTCCAACTCTGCGAAAAAATTATCTGTTTGATTCAAAAGTTTCTGTAATCGCGCTGAATCAGGTGCTGGCTGGTGTTGACCAATATAAGAATTACCATCGTGTAAAGAAATTTCATTAAAATATGTAGCATTACGTTTTGTAACTGAGGAATTTTGATTTACCCAACGACTTAATAACTGACCATCATCTGAGAGTAGTTGTCCATTAAAGGCAACAAGATCTGGAGTAATACCTGTGCGTGGTATAAGAGGTATTTGTTGTAAACCACCATTTTGTTGCACTTCTTTGAGAAAATCACCAAAAGTACCGTCGTGATCCAGCATCATTTCAGGAGAAAAACCAAGTTTAGCTAAATTTTCTAGAATGTAACAATCTTTAGCGACAGGCTTATATAGCTCATCATGTGGTTCTTGACCACAACTAGCTCTTAATAAGCGTATTGCTGCTGGCCCACTGTAAGATGCAGCGGAATTAAACTCATTAAATATAATATCAAATTTATTCCAAATGGGATGCTCTCTAAGATGTACAGAATCTATATCAGACCAAGCTAAGGAACAAATCTGTATAAAAATCACATCAAATGGCTGCGCATCTGCGGCTAAGGTATTAGGAAAAACCGTATGTAACTTTTTTTGTTGTTCATAAAAAGTATTCAGATAAGCATTAAGATTGTCATTCGTAGGTGGCAAATTGCTACTGAGCTCACTTTTTTGAGTATTTTGTGCCACTACAGATTGATTCCGATCTAGAATTAAATTCTTTTTCTCTGGAATAAAGTTAATAACCGGACTACCTATTGCTATAATATTCAACCAAATTAAAGCAATTACTGTAAGCGTCGTAATTCGAATCCATTGAGAAAAAAACAAATAGAAAACTAATAATACAAAAGCGGTACCGATTATTTGCCAATTAATCAATCGAGAAAATAATTCAAGGATATAAGTAGAGCTAAATGAAAAAAGATTTGTCCCTTGACTAAGAATAGAACTAATGCCAGGTAACCAGGTATCATGATAAAATAATGCTAATCCTATTGGAAAAGCAATCCAATTACGACAACGATGAAAAAATAGAGAGGGCATAGGAAACAATAAAAAAGCCAAAAAAACCAAATTGGCAAAAGGATGAAAATTTAAGTATCCATACCATAGAAGTGCAAATTTCACTAGAAAATAATAATTCCAACCAGCAAGATCACGCCATTTCGACCGATTTTTATGCCGAACTTGAATCGTATCCATCATTATTTTTCTTTATCCATATTGATTAATATCCTAATTTTAAGTTTAACAGGATACAAAGGATATTCAATGCAAATCATTATTTTTAAGTTCCAGAATAGTTTCTTGACACAGTCCTTGCATCTTGATATCTTTTTGGAAAGAATAAAATATAAATCAAATGATTAAATTAAAGTCAATTGCTCTTCTAGGAACTGGTCACTTGGGAAGTGCTCTAATACGTGGTTTTATCAAAAGCGGTTACCCAGCAACGTCAATTACTATTAGTAATCGTAATCCTGACAAATCAGCTCGATTGGTTAAAGAATTAGGGGTGTTATCTACACAAACAAATCCTCAAGCTACCGAACATTCAGATGTCATCATACTTGCTGTAAAACCTCAATCTATGCAAGATATATGTCAAGAAATTGGACCCACAATACAAAAAAAACGACCTTTAGTTATTTCTTTAGCTGGTGTAATCGATATTGAGAGTATTATTCATTGGTTGAAAAACAAAGATTTACTAATTACCCGGGTTATGACAAATACTCCGACTGAGTTTTGCAAAGGAACATCTGGCTTATATGCAAACAATTTAATCCCCGCGGAACAGAAATTATGGGTTGAATCCCTATTTAATCAGGTAGGCTATACATTTTGGGTTGATCATGAAAGCATGTTAGATACACTTACAGCACCTATTGGCTGTGCCCCGGCTTATGTTTTTCTATTTTTAGAAGCATTGCAAAATGCTGCTATGGATCGTGGAATTTCTAGAGATCTTGCGGAAAAAATTACCCTAGAATCAGTTTTGGGCGCTGCTGAATTGGCTAAAAAATCTGGGCGATCTTTTGCTGATTTACGAGCAGGTGTTACCACACCTCATGGGGTGACAGATCATTCATTGCAAAAACTATCTTTTACAGATTTTTTTAATATCTTCAAAAGAATTTATGCAGGTGCAGAAGAACGAATTATCCAAATTATAAAAACTCTTCAATTGTAACTGGGTTGAACGCTTAATGGCATCAATTTAAGGAAAAGTAGTTGTTCAACTTTACGCTTACGCTTAGAATAATCTCAGTTACAATAATTAGAACCTCTTTTTTCACTAATTTAAGAGGCGCTGTACTTATATCTTTTTGTTTAATAAAGTAGATATCGGTCTAACCCAAGGGTTCAATTTGGCTAAAGATGTAGGTAACCTTCTCATTTTGTCTCGCGCTTGGGACTGGCTCTCATACTCGCCAACAGTTAACACATACCAAACGCCTTGTTCATTAGTAAAATGTCGTAATTTGGCTCCATTATTAAGTAGTTTATTTTTGTGCTTAAACCGTTCTATATCATTTTTGTTATGGCTGGCAGCTATTTGAATTGTATATAAATTTGTATGTGCTTTTAATTGTATGATCTTATGCTGTTTATTTGGATTAATCTTGGAAATTGCAAGGGGCTTTATTTCAGATGCAAGTTTGGGTGCTAGCACTATAGGTTCAAGGACTACAGGTTCTAGAATTTTGGGTTCATCGTTCATTAAATGTTTTGTTTGCACTTTAGGAATCACAACTACTTTATCAATAATAGCCACAGCACCAGGTACTTCATCGTCTAAATATTCTAAAGTTTGTTTTTTTGGTAACGAGGAATAGACCCATTGTCGAGTTGAAGACTCCTCCCATGAAGCAATATGACTAACTAATACTTCAGGTTGCATTGCGGTACTTTCATTTTGGACTGGAGTTATATCAGTCTTATATGATTGGAAAAAATAAAAACCAACAAGGCCAGCTGCAATAACTACGCTCGCAGCGATACTTGCTTTTTTTACTTTTTTTACTGGGTCGTTTTTCTTCTGACTAGAACATTTAATTACAAAATCTTCTAAGGTATGATTAATTTTTGCCACATTTCCTTTGGTTAAGTGATAGAACTGATTAAATTGTGCATCACTTAAAGGCTTGGTAATCAAATGTGCCGCCATGGCTCTCTGTAATACATAAGTTCGAGTTTCGTTTTCATTTAGCGCCCCCAATTCTAGGGTATGAACCAAACTATCAGAAAATACAGCGTTCAAATGATTAAGAGTTGCAACAATTGAATAGTCGGAAATAAAACAAAGATGAAAAAAACCAAAGTTTTCTTGGTTTTTTATAGCCAACATTGTTTCTTTAATTAAAGATTCTGGCAAATGTTGCGCATCGTCAATTAATAACAACACATGAGCCTTACGTTCATTAATCTGAGTAACAATTGTAGCAATATCGTTACTTTCATCATGATTTAGATTAAATTGGGACGCAATTTCATCAATTATTTGTTCTCTGGTGCATGAAGCTTTAACCTTCATGGAAACCGATTTGATTTGCTGATCCAAATTACTTTGCAACAAAGTACCAAATGAAGTTTTTCCGCCTTCTTTTTCTGATAAAACTGTAATAAGTACATTGTTAAAAAGAATTAAATGATTAATGAAGTCAATCTTTGCTAACCAAGACCCTGGTTTAAACAAAACTCTTGGTTGGATTACAGTCGGCACCCCAGACTGAATCAATCCTTCTTTCATTTTCATTCTCCTATTACAGCTGCAACAAGTGCATTATACAAACAATCTTCTGTTATTCCTGCTTCAAGATAACAATCACCAGGACTTTTAATCAGAACAAAACGTAAACAATTATTTTTAATTTTTTTATCTAGACGCATTAAATCTATTAATTGATGCAAATCAATAGTGGGTGGAATTTGATAAGGCAAACCAGCATCTTGCAATATCTGTTTCACTTGCTGCACTTGCTCTTCATCCACCAAATTCATTTTATAGGATAAAATTACTGCACAATATAAACCTATTCTTCTAATGTATGAGCAAAAGTATGACCAAGATTCAATAATGCGCGTTGACCTTTTTCTTTCTCATCTGTTTCCACAAATTGGGCTTTAATACGACAGCATTCTGCGATTAATTGAGGCAATAGCAAGCTATTGACAGTTAAACCTTGACGCAATGCTGTAATAAGCTGTTTGAAAAATTCTCCTCCAGAAAGTAAACCATATTTTATCATTTCAGCTAGGCCAGCACGAAACTCTCTTTCTGGAAGCGTGTTTAAAGTAGATACATCAATAAATACTGCTTCTGGCTGATAGAAACTACCAATCATATTTTTGCCTAATGGATGATTGATGCCAGTTTTTCCACCAACAGAAGCATCAACTTGTGCCAATAATGTTGTGGGTATTTGTACAAATTTAACACCACGTTGATATGTTGACGCTGCAAATCCGGTCATATCACCAATCACTCCCCCACCCAGAGCAATAAGTGTCGTATCTCTATGATGTTTTTTTTGAATTAAAGCTTCATAAATAGCAAATAAGCTTTGTTGATTTTTATATTGTTCACCATCTTCTAAAATCACAACATCGCATTGAATTGTAGGAAAAGCAGATTGAACTGACTTTAAATAAAAAGGAGCGATTGTTTGATTACTAACAATGAGCACCTGAGTAGAGTTCACAATGGTTTGCAAAAAATCAGGACATTGCAAACCATTGCGACAGATAATAATAGGATAGTGATGTTCAGTTAAACTGACATCGACCTGCTCATAAACTTCAAAGTTCGCCATAAATATATTTTATTATATTATTTGCGACAG
>JACPOX010000016.1:0-13724 GCA_016191305.1 Legionella longbeachae
CCGCTGTATTCAGTCCTACATGTGATATACCACAGTCTTTGGTGTGTGTTTCATAAGACTCATTAAAAGCGTCTGGGTATAAGTTGTATTTACCCAGACCCTACTTTATTTATTCACTTAGCTTTTTAATTCTTCGCGATTTTTAAAATAATCCAATGCTTGAGGATTTGCTAAAGAGTTTATATTGTTTACAGGTAAACCGTGTACTACTTGCCTAACGGCTACTTCTACTATTTTGCCACTAATGGTGCGAGGTATATCAGCAACCTGTAGAATTTTTGCCGGAACATGTCTGGGCGAGGCATTTTGTCGGATAGTTAAGCGAATTTTATTGATTAACTCATCATTAAGTTTCATTTTATCACGTAGCTTTACAAACAAAACAATACGTACATCATCTTGCCAATCCTGGCCAATCACGATGCTATCAATTATTTCATCGATTTTTTCTATTTGTCTGTAGATTTCAGCTGTACCAATACGCACTCCACCAGGATTGAGTATGGCATCGGATCGTCCATAAATGATTAGTCCATTGTGTTTTGAGATCTCTGCAAAATCACCATGAGCCCAGATACCAGGGAAACGATCAAAATAAGCATGTTGATAAGCTTGGTGATTTGAATCCTTCCAAAAGCCAACGGGCATGGAGGGGAAAGGGGAGGTGCAGACTAACTCTCCACGTTCTTCACGGATAGATTGACCTTGCTCATTAAAAACATCAACCCCCATTCCTAAACCAAAACATTGTAATTCCCCTCTATAAATGGGGAGCATAGGATTACCTAGAGCAAAGCAGGAAATGATATCTGTACCACCTGATATGGAGGAAAGCTGCACGTCATTTTTAACTTGTTCATAAATGTAATCATAGTTTTTGGGTAACAGTGGTGAACCCGTAGAAAGTATGCAGCGTAAATGACTTAAATTAAATTCATCTTTTGGTTTAACACCGGCTTTTTCCACGGAAGAGATAAATTTTGCGCTAGTACCAAAAACAGTAATTTGTTCTTCTTCAATTAATTTGAATAAACGATTATTTTCGGGATAGGTGGGAGAGCCTTCGTATAAGGTTAAGGTAACTCCTAAAGAAAGGGCAGAAACTGTCCAGTTCCACATCATCCATCCACAGGTAGTATAAAAACATAAATTATCTTTGGCCTGTAAATCAGTATGTAGTCCTAATTCTTTCATATGTTGCACTAAGGTTCCGCCCGCGCCGTGAATAATGCACTTGGGTTTCCCTGTTGTTCCTGATGAAAACATAATATAAATTGGATGATCGAAAGGTAGAGATGTAAATTCACATTGCTCTGCTGGACGCAGAAAGTCATGCCAATTTTGTGCTTTTGGTAAAGTGGAAATATCTATGTTTTCATGAATGTTAGGACAAATTATAATGTGAAGCAGAGAAGCAATTGAATCATTTAGTTGTTTGATTTTTTCTGCTCCACTGTGTTTCTTGCCTTGATATTGATGTCCATCGCAAATAAATAGAACTTTAGGATCAATTTGTCCTAGTCTGTCTATGGCTGCTTGGGCGCCAAAGTCAGGCGAGCAAGAAGACCATATTGCTCCTAATGAGGTGGTTGCCAACATGGCAATGATTGTATGTGAGGTGTTCGGCATTAATGCGGCTACTCTATCACCAATAGTAACTCCGGCTGCTTTTAATCCTGCAGCACATTGTGCGACTTGCGCATATAATTGTTCGTAACTGATGATTTCCCTGACGTTATCTTCGTTGAGGCAAATGAGGGCAGGGTGTTGGTCTTTGCGTGATAAAAGTTTTTCTGCAAAGTTAAATTGTGCGCCTGTAAACCAGCGAGCTTCTATCATATCCCGATAATAATTAAGAATTTGGTGTGGAGGATTATCAAATTTCAAATGAAAAAAATCACAAAGTGTTGGCCAAAAAGAATCAGGATGTTTGACAGACCATGTATGCATGTCTTGATAATTTTCAAAAATCTGGCTATGTCTTTGGGCAGCAAACTCCATAAATTGCCACATTCTGCTTTCTTGTGGATGTTTGGGTTTCCATACT
Organism: Legionella longbeachae; assembly: GCA_016191305.1. Lineage (GTDB taxonomy): Bacteria > Pseudomonadota > Gammaproteobacteria > Legionellales > Legionellaceae > Legionella > Legionella longbeachae_A. The sequence continues at coordinate 2,048 of JACPOX010000016.1, forward strand.
GCATCGCTCATATTAATTCTCACTTGTTTCTTGATTAGTTAGCTTGAGTTCGATCCAAAAATAATTAATTTTTAGATCGAACTATTCATTATTTGTAATCTATTAAGTCTTATCTATTCGTTTTATCTTGTTTTATCAAATTTATATTTAACTGTAAATTAAAAGCTGATTATGTAGATCATCTCGCTACTAAACTCCTCCATCACATGGGCAGCGGCTATGTCGTAGAGCTTAAAGTGTGGTGCCTTTGTAAACTACTAATGTAACGAAGGGATACCATAAAATAATGTGAGTGCTGGATAAGGAACTTTGATTTAACTAGATCCGTTCGGCCTGAGGAGGGCTTTAATTACAAGGATTGGCCAACATGGCATTTGCGACTTTTGATTGATTTTTACGTCCCAGTACCTTACAAATCATATCGCCAGCAGTCACGATTTTAAATACATCAACGCCCGTGTTTATTCCTAAGCCATGCATTAAGTACAAAACATCTTCAGTGGCAACATTACCACTAGCTCCAAGAGCATAAGGACAGCCACCAAGTCCTGCCACGGAGCTGTCAAATCGGTGTACTCCATAGTGTAAGGAAGTATAGATGTTAGCTATTGCTTGGCCATAGGTGTCATGAAAATGCATGGCTAATTGATTGAGAGGTAAAAATTTCAGTATTTGATCTAAAACCAGCTTGGTTTGATGTGGGGTTCCTACACCTATAGTATCTCCTAATGAAATTTCATCTACACCTAAGTCTATAAGTTTTTTTGTTACTCTGACCACTTCTTCAGGTGGAATACTTCCTTGATAAGGACAGCCAAGGACACAGGAAATATAGCCTCTGACTCTTATGTGATTTTCTTTAGCTAAAGTGATGACGGATTTAAAGCGAGTGATGCTCTCATCAATGGAACAATTAATATTACGTTGATTAAATTGTTCACTAACTGCAGTAAATACAGCAATTTCTTGAACTCCTACTTCTAAAGCCTTGATCATGCCTTGTTCATTAGGAACTAATGCTGAATAATGTACTGAAGGCACTTTGTCTATACCACGAAATACTTCATTATGATCTGCTAATTGAGGAATCGCTTTTGCTGAAACAAAACTTGTTGCTTCGATATATTGTAAACCAGACTGACTTAACAAGTTGATTAATTCAATTTTTTGTTGCGTAGATACAAAGGATGATTCATTTTGTAGGCCATCTCGAGGACCCACTTCTATAATGGTTACATGTTGCGGATAGTCCATAATTTTCTCTTAGTTAAGAATTGAGTCTGAAATAACTTCATTTAATGACAGTAATTCTTCTCCCTCATTCACCTGAGCTCCCACGGCATAAAAAATATCCTGTAAAATACCATCATTAGGGGCATGAATGGTATGTTCCATTTTCATTGCTTCAAGAATAATTAAACGTTCGCCCGCTTTAACTTTATCACCTATATTTTTTAGGATTGCAACTACAGTGGCTGGCATGGGTGCAGTGAGTTGTCCTCTATGAGTTGAGGTCTGAATACCTAATGTATTCCAATTAAATCGTTCAATAGTCCTTTGACCTTGACTTGTATAAATGGTCAAAGAGTGTTTTTTATTTTCTACTGTAGCTTGATAAGTTTGTTTGTTTGTTTCCATTCTAAGTTGATTTAAATCTAGAGAAGCATCTACCAAATAGTCTTGATTTTTTAAGTGTACTTTGAAATGATTTTTTTGGAGTGGGCTAACTAATACTTCAATTAATTCGTCTTTATCTTGATAGCGCCAGATCCAATGACTTGAGACTTGAGATTGCCAGGAAAATGTCTCTTTAAGCAAAGGATCAACCACTGCATCTACTGTTCTTAAATAATCGAAACTTATCGCCATGAGTAGAGCGATTTTTGTGTCCGGTGTTAGGAGTTTAATATTTTCATTTGTTAAAAAGTCAGTGCTTAGATCTGCCATTCTAAATTTGGGTTGTTGGCAAATGGCTTGTAAAAAAGGAATATTTGTTTTTACTCCACCAATAAAATAATGAGAGAGCGCTTGCTCCATACGGAACAATGCTTCATTACGATCAGCTCCCCACACAATCAGCTTGGCAATCATTGGGTCATAATACATTGTAATTTGTGATGAAAGTTGAACACCCGTATCTATGCGAATACCCTCTCCGGAAGGTTCTTGTAAAAAGCGAATCTGTCCTATTGATGGAATAAAGTCATGATGAGGATCTTCTGCATAAATACGACATTCTATTGCATGACCTTCAGCTTTAATTTTATTTTGAACTTGTGGTAATTGCTCATTTGCAGCAATTTTTATTTGCCAAGCAACCAAATCAAGACCGGTGATCATTTCAGTAACTGGATGTTCAACCTGCAATCGAGTATTCATTTCCATAAAATAGAATTGATCTGAGGTATCTACTAAAAACTCGACAGTACCTGCACCGCTGTATTTAATAGAACGAGCTACTTCACAAGCTGCTTCGGCAAGCTTTTGACGTAAAATTGTAGAGAGATTGGGAGCTGGGGCCTCTTCAATAATTTTTTGGTGTCGACGTTGGATGGAACAATCGCGCTCAAATAAATGTACTACATTCCCATGATTATCTGCCATGATTTGGAGTTCAACATGACGAGGATGCAGAACTAATTTTTCTAGAATCATTGTATCATCTGCAAAACTGGCTATTGCTTCTCTTTTTGCTCCAGCCAAGGCTTCATGAAATTCAGATTCTTGATAAACGGTACGCATTCCTTTACCGCCTCCACCGTTGGCTGCTTTAATCAGAATGGGAAACCCTATTTTTTTCGCTTCAGCGAGCAATTGTTCTTCAGCTTGTTCACCGCCATGATATCCTGGAGTTAAAGGAACCTTAGTTTTTTCCAGTAATTGTTTGGCTAATTGTTTAGAGGCCATTGCTTCCATTGCATCGACAGAAGGACCAATAAAAACAATTCCTGCTGTGTTACAAGCTTTTGCAAATTCAGGATTTTCAGATAAAAAACCATAACCAGGATGAATGGCTTGTGCCCCACATTCTTTGGCGATATGAATAATTTTTGCAATATTTAGATAACTGTCTTTAGAGGGTGCTTCACCCACACAATAGGCACTGTCAGCACTGCGTACATGCAGACTGCGTTGATCAACCGAAGAATAGATAGCTACAGTATGTATACCCATAGAACGGGCAGTTTTAATAATTCTGCATGCTATTTCACCACGATTGGCAATAAGAATTTTGTTAAACATTAGTCTCTCGTTAATTTATATTTAAACCTAATCCCAAATAGGTGTTTCTTTTTTTAAAAATGCATTAAGGCCTTGTTGACCTTCAAGAGACACTCTTGTTCGGGCGATCAATGAGGCTGTGTAAAGAACTAACTCTTCATCTATATTTTTATTTGCTACGTAGGTAGCCAATTTTTTTGATTCTCGGACTGCTCCAGGGGCATTGTTGCTAATTTTTTGCGCATAATCGAGAGTGAATTCAAGTAAATTATTTTCAGCAATGCAGTGTTGTACTAGGTTTATTGCTAATGCTTTATGTGCATCAAAAATTTCAGCACTCATGAATAAAGCTTTAGCTTGACGCTCGCCAATTGCTTGAATGACATAAGGACTAATAACTGCAGGCAGTAAACCCAATTTAACCTCTGAAAAACAAAAACGTGCAGATTGTGCTGCTATAGCAATATCACAAGCCGCTGCTAATCCTGCACCACCACCAAATGCGCTACCCTGTACCATGGCCAAAGTAGGCTTGGGACTCTTATTTAAGGTGTACATCAAATTACCAAGTACCAGCGCATCTTTAAGATTTTCTTCTACATTAAAACGCGCCATGTCCTGCATCCAGGTTAAATCAGCACCAGCAGAAAAATTTTTTCCATTTGCTTTAAGCACTATGACCCGAACTTTAGTATTAGCAATAGCATCATTGAGCTTATTTTGCATTTCAGATAATAGATGGTTATCAAAAGCATTGTGTTTACTTACTCGATTTAGAGTGAGCAAACATAAATGATCATGGATTTCATATAATAAATCGCTCATGTATGTTCCTTACATACGAAATACGCCAAAGTGTGTTGACTCTATAGGTGCGTTTAATGCTGCAGATAAACCAAGTCCTATAATTTTACGTGTATCTTGAGGGGCTATAACGCCATCATCCCATAACCGTGCACTGGCATAGTAAGGATGTCCTTGAGTCTCATATTGAGAGCGTAACTTTTCTTTAAATTGTTCCTCTTCCTCTACAGACCAATTGTTTCCCTGTTTTGCCAATTTGTCTCGATTAACTTGTGCCAGTACATTTGCTGCTTGATCACCACCCATGACTGAAATGCGTGAGTTTGGCCAAGACCACATCAGGCGAGGATTATAAGCACGTCCACACATAGCATAATTTCCCGCTCCAAAACTGCCTCCGACAATTACTGTAAACTTAGGTACCTTAGCATTAGCCACCGCTGTAACCATTTTTGCACCGTGTTTGGCAATGCCAGAAGCTTCATATTTAGAACCTACCATAAATCCAGTAATATTTTGTAGGAATACTAATGGAATTTTACGCTGGCAACAGAGTTCTATAAAATGTGTGCCTTTGAGAGCACTTTCACTAAAAAGAATTCCATTATTGGCAATTATTCCTATGGGAAAGCCATATAAATGAGCGAACCCACAGACTAAAGTAGTACCAAAAAGGGCTTTAAATTCATCGAATTCAGATCCATCAACAATCCGTGCAATAATTTCACGAATGTCAAAAGGTTTTCTTGGATCAGCAGGAACTATACCGTTAAGTTCGAGGCTGTCATAGAGCGGTTCTATAGTTTCAATACGTTTGAGAGAGAATTGTTTTTTACGATTTAAATTACTGATGGCCACTCGTGCTAAATGGAGTGCATGAGCATCATCTTCAGCATAATGATCTGCTACCCCTGAATGCCGACAATGAACTTCAGCACCACCTAGTTCCTCTGCACTGATTATTTCACCTGTAGCAGCTTTCACAAGTGGAGGGCCTCCTAGGAAAATTGTAGCTTGATGTTTCACCATAATCGATTCATCGGCCATGGCAGGAACATATGCGCCACCAGCTGTGCAAGAACCCATGACTACTGCAATTTGAGGAATATTTTGTGCAGACATTTGAGCTTGATTAAAGAAGATTCGCCCAAAATGATCGCGATCTGGAAATACCTCATCTTGATGGGGTAAATACGCGCCACCTGAATCCACAAGATAAATACAGGGTAAATGATTCATAAGCGCAATTTCTTGGGCTCTTAAATGTTTTTTAACCGTTAAGGGGTAGTAAGTACCTCCTTTTACAGTGGCATCATTCACAACAATAACGCACTCAGTTCCCGAAACCCAACCGATTCCGGTGATAAGTCCAGCAGCAGGGACGGCATCGTCATAGACTTGATACGCAGCGAGTTGCGAAAATTCAAGGAAAGGGGTTCCAGGATCTAATAATTGCTGTAAGCGCTCTCTGGGTAGTAATTTACCATGTTTTAAGTGACGTGCTCGAGCCTTTTCATCCCCGCCTAATGCAATATGTTGAATTTGACTTTGCAGCTCATCGACTAAAAGCTGCATGGCTGATTGATTAGTTTTGAATTCTTGACTTAATGTATTGATTTGACTGACTAATTTTGCCATTCTCAATCCTTATCGTACTAAAATATCACTTAAAACAATGACTAACCAAATAATCCAAGTCATTGCAATAAAGTGGGGCATATCCCCGCCTTTAATAAGTTTGTAAGCAAATGCAGGGACAGCAGTAAGTGCCACGGGCAACAGAACAAGAATCAAGATCTTGCGAATCACAAGCCCCCAGCCAGTTTGGCTGAATATGGGGGTTAATTTTAAATTAACATAAGTGAAAAACATATCAACGTAGACAACAATAAGATGAGCATATTTTGCAAATACTACTATTAAAATACTTAGTAGAAGATAGATTAGACTTTGTCGTAGCATGTACATCCTTTATTATAAAAATCCCCTTTCCGAGGTTTGTAATCTCTCTTTTAAGGAGAGAAGAGAATGGCTTTAATGTGTAGGTTGGGCCAGGGACCCAACCTACAAAAATTTTCTCAATTACTGAATTAATTCAATTGCCATGGCAGTTGCTTCGCCGCCACCAATACACAATGAAGCGACGCCACGTTTTTTCCCTTGTTGTTTTAAAGCATGTATTAAAGTAACAAGAATACGCGCACCAGAAGCACCAATAGGATGTCCCAAGGCACAACCTCCGCCATGAATATTAACTTGTTCTGGATTTAATTCAAGTTGTGTAATGGCTGCCATTGTAACGACTGCAAAAGCTTCATTTATTTCATAAAGATCGACATCATTTTGTTTCCATGATGCCTTATTCATAACTTTGCGAATGGCATCAACTGGAGCTGTAGTAAACCATTCTGGAGCTTGTGAGTGACTTGCGTGAGCAACAATTCGAGCTATTGGTTTAATACCTCTTTTTTCTGCTTGTCCTGCACTCATTAAAATGAGAGTGGCAGCGCCATCGGAGATTGAACTTGAATTTGCTGCTGTAACGGTTCCATCTGCTTTAAAAGCAGGTTTTAATTGAGCAATTTTAGAAAGTTTTGCTGGATCAGGACTTTCATCGGTAGTCACCGTCACATCGCCTTTACGGGTGTTAATGGTCACGGTGGCAATTTCCTCTTTGAACGCACCACTTTCTATGGCTTTTAGTGCTCGATTCATGGACTGAATAGCAAATTCATCTTGCTGTTCTCTGCTAAAATGAAAGTGGGTGGCAGTAGCTTCTGCAAAAACTCCCATTAATTTACCTTTATCATAAGCATCTTCAAGTCCATCAAGAAACATATGATCTTTTAATTCTCCATGTCCCAGTCGATAACCGGAGCGTGCTTTACTTAGCAGATAAGGAGCGTTACTCATGCTTTCCATACCACTAGCAATAATCATCTTGGCAGATCCTGCCAAAATTAAGTCGTGAGCCAGCATAGCCGCTTTCATGCCCGAGCCACACATTTTATTAATTGTTGTAGCTCCGGCTGAAGTAGGTATTCCAGCCTTGATTGCTGCTTGTCTTGCTGGTGCTTGACCAATTCCTGCTTGTAATACGCAACCACTGATTACTTCATCAATTTCATCAGGATTAATTCCAGCTTGGGAAATGGCAGCTATATGTGCAATTGCACCTAGTTCTGGAGCCGAAAGGGCGGATAATTCGCCTAACATAGCTCCCATAGGAGTTCTTTTTGCTGCAACGATAACTATGTCATTCTGTTCCATTTTCATTTTTCCTTATGCTGTTTCTTTAAAAAGTTCGCGCCCAATGAGCATTCTTCTGATTTCAGAAGTGCCTGCACCAATTTCATATAATTTTGCGTCACGCAGTAAACGGCCTGTGGGATACTCATTGATGTAACCATTTCCACCAAGAATTTGAATTGCTTGCAGCGCCATTTGTGTTGCTTTTTCCGCTGTATATAAAATCACTCCCGCGGCATCTTTACGACTGACCATGCTCTGATCGCAGGCTCTAGCTATAGCATATAAATAGGCTCTTGAAGCACTCAAGTCGGTGTACATATCAGCTAATTTACCCTGAATAAATTGAAATTCACCTATAGGATGCTCAAACTGTTTACGTTCGTGTACATAGGGTAAAACAACATCCATACAGGCTTGCATAATACCTACAGGACCCGCCGCCAATATGGTGCGTTCATAATCAAGACCACTCATTAATACTTTAACACCTTGATTGAGTTCACCTAAAATATGCTCCGCTGGAACCTCACATTGTTCAAACACTAATTCACAAGTATTCGAACCGCGCATCCCCAGCTTGTCCAACTTTTGTGCTGTTTTGAATCCTGGCATGCCTTTTTCAATCAAAAAAGCAGTAATTCCTTTACTTCCGGCTTGTTTGTCTGTTTTAGCATAAACCACTAAGACATCAGCATCTGGCCCATTGGTTATCCACATTTTCGTGCCGTTGAGAATATATTTGCTGCCTGAGGAGCGAGCATGTAATTGCATACTGACTACATCGGATCCTGAATTGGATTCGCTCATAGCCAAAGCTCCAACATATTCTCCACTTATAAGTTTAGGCAAATATTTTTGTTTTTGCGAATGATTCCCATTTAAGTAAATTTGGTTGACACACAAATTGGAGTGGGCACCATAACTCAACCCTACTGAAGCAGAGGCGCGGGAAATTTCTTCCATAGCAAGAACATGGGCAAGATATCCCATGTTGGCGCCACCATATTCTTCACTAACCGTAATACCCAATAATCCCATGTCACCGAATTTGCGCCATAATTGATTGGGAAAAGTATTATTTTCGTCAATTTGAGCAGCAAGAGGAGCTATTTCAGTGCGTGCAAATTGGTAAACGCTGTCGCGCAACATGTCATAAGTTTCGCCGAGTTGATAGTTCGGTCCTGTATACATAGTCGACTTCCTGTTGAATTTAACAAATGTGTTAGACTATACCCAATTGAATTGAAGTTGCAACCAGAATTTATATTTTATCTGTCAGTCTTTCAAGAGTACTCTCATCGCTTTAGGACAATAAAGTCGATAAATTTAGGTAGATGATGATATACTGTTTTTTTGAGAACATAACAATTGAAAATAAAACAATATGTATGCAAAAAGACACAGATTATTTAAGACGTCGTCTTGTTCGAACTTAACCCAGAAACATGTCCCTCAAGATATAATAGGTCAAACCACCATAACGGATATTAAAGAAGATAGAAAAATTACGGTCTATCTTTATCAAAAAAAGAATATTTCAAACCAAAATGAAAATATTTATGAACTTCGGTTACTCGAGAATAATCAAAATGTGTTATTGGGTGCGATAAAATTTTTTAAAATAAAACGCATAAATGAGTTTCAGGATAACGAAATTTATTCTGAATATCACAAAAGAAAAATTGCCTATTCAAATAAAGATGACGATATTTTATTTTTTTCTAGTACCTCTTTATATGCTGGTAAGCATAATAAAGAAAAGGTGATTCCTAAAATCCTGGTATGGGATGGAAACATGTGTCTGCCCGATAGCTCAATTAAAAAATGGGATCGTATTATTGAAAATGATCCTGTTCTTTATAAGACACAAGACATTCAAAAAAAGATTTTTTATATGAAGAAAACTGGAATTGTAATGGGCGTAAAGTCTGATTTAGATAATCAATTAACTAATAAAAAAATGAAGTGATTACTGCCGGTGTATAGCGAATTCTAAATTAGAGTTTTATAATCCTAAATTCAGCAATACGATTCAATTGCTGAATTTTAGGATAATCCGCTACCTACACTTTTATCTATATCAGGAGAGTTGTTCATGCGTAAATTAGTACTCTGGGGACATAGTGTTGATGAGTATCGTGAGATGTTTGATTTGTCTCAAGAGGATATGAATTCCCAAATATTAGAATATGGATGTGGTCCAAATGCAGTAAATGCACAACAATTTGAAGAAGCACATCAAGCAGTAAGTTGTGATCCCTTATTTGTTTTGGATAAAGATACTTTGTCGTCTAAAGCAACGATGATTTTTGCTGAAATGGCTGAGGAAATACGTAAAGAACAAGATCAATTTGATTTCAGCCTTTCGGGAAGTTTAGAACGATTGCTTGAACAACGACAAAATGGAATGAAAAAATTCTTTGCTGATTATGAGAAGGGTAAAGCCGAAGGTCGATATTATGGTGCAACGGATTATCATTTACCTTACCCTGATTTTTCCTTTGATTTTGCTTTAAGTTCGCATTATTTATTTGCCGATTTGGAAGATCAAAGTGTTGTGTTTCATCTGAATGTAATTCGTGAATTGGCAAGAGTAGCTAATGAAGTAAGAATTTTTCCTTTAATTGATAAAGAAGGTAAATCTTCCGAATTTCTAGGTCCGGTGTTGCTGCAATTGCAAAAAGATGGTTATGGTGTAGAGGTTAGAGAAGTAGATTACCATTTACATAAATCAGAAAATGCCATGTTACGCGTTTGGGCGCAGAAGTGTGATGTTTGATTTTTATTCAAAAGTATGTCCTTTACTTTTTAAAATGGATGCTGAAAGAGCACATGCTTTTAGTTTATCTGCGCTACACTATATACCCAAGTTTTGTTTTAAACAGGCAGAGGCTAATCCCGTGCAAGCTTTAGGCTTGCAATTTCCTCATGCTGTTGGCTTAGCAGCTGGCTTGGATAAAAATGGTGAGCATTTAGATGCTTTAGCTAAACTCGGTTTTTCTTTCATTGAATTGGGTACGATAACCCCAAGACCACAAGTTGGTAATCTGAAGCCGCGTTTGTTTCGTTTGCCAGCAGCTGACGCCATTATTAATCGCATGGGTTTTAATAATCAAGGCGTTGATGCTTTGGTGAACCATATAAAAAAAGCGCGATACCAAGGGATCTTAGGTATTAATATTGGTAAAAATAAAGATACTTCTTTGGATCATGCTGCAGAAGATTACATTCATTGCTTTGCGAAAATTTATGAACATGCTTCCTATGTAACTCTTAATATTTCTTCTCCAAATACACCAGAATTGCGTCAGTTACAGCAAAAGGAATATTTCGCCCATTTATTATCACAATTGCAAGCGGAACAAAAAAAACTGTCTGATAGATTTCAACGTCATGTTCCTCTAGTAGTTAAAGTATCTCCCGATGAAGACACAGAAACATTAAAGCAAATGTCGGAAGTGATTTTGCATTATGGAATAGAGGGAATTATTGCTACGAATACAACCTGTTCTCGCAATGAAGTGGAAAATTTAGCTTACGCCGAGGAAACAGGTGGTTTAAGTGGTAAACCATTGTCCAAATTGTCTACCAAGTGTTTAAGTTTGTTAAAACAATATGTAGGTAATACAGTGACTCTAATTGGAGTAGGTGGCATTGATAATTGTGAGAGTGCTCAGGAAAAACTAAATGCAGGTGCTTCTTTAGTGCAAATATATAGTGGTTTGATATATAAGGGACCAAAATTGGTATTTGAATTGGCTCAAGGATTATAAAGAACAGCTAGATTGAAGCATACCAGGGGCAACAGACTCTGCAATGAGGATAGTATTTTAAATGAACTGTATTACCAAAAATCTAGCGTTACAAATGGAGTCGTGCATTAAGCAAACCCATATCGAAGTGAGTAGACAGTATGTCGAAGGGGAAATATTAGAAATCAATGGCGGAGCGGCCTGTTTTTCTGGTTTTGATTCTTATCTATCACAAGTAGTAGGTTGGGGGTTTGCAACACCATTGAAGAAATTTGAACGTGAAATCAAACAGATAGAACGTTTTTATGCAGCGTTAAACCATCCACGCGTTGATATTGAATTATGTCCCTTTGTAGGTAACGAATTAGCCATTTTTTTAGGTCAGCGCGGATATTCCATAAGTGAGTTAAATAATGTATCCGCCCTAGATTTAAAAGCATATCAATATGTTGATAGCGTGGCTGATTCTTTTCAAATCAGGGAAGTAAAAGCACATGAAACGAAAGAATGGGCTAAAAAAGTGGCTCTAGGCTTTGAAGCTCCTGAAGCTGAAGATCAATTTATGCGTTATGCTCAAGCCAAAGGGGTTAAAGTTTTTGCAGTTTATGACAATGAGGTCATTGTAGCTGGAGGTACATTGGCCATCC
>JACPOX010000016.1:13765-15084 GCA_016191305.1 Legionella longbeachae
CCATCCACGGTGATTTTTGTGATTTAGGAGTTACTAGTACTTTGCCAAAGTATCGAGGGAAAAGTTTACAAAAAAACTTGTTATATACTCGTTTGAATGTAGCCAAAAAACAAGGATTGTCTTGGGCTATGGTAACTACAGAACCTGGGTCGGTTTCTGATTATAATGTTCAAAAAACGGGATTTCATTGTGCTTATACTCGCATTAAATTAACGTTAGAAGGATTATATTAATTCCTTGTACTGTAGACTTTCTAACCACAGTTCGGATTTTGTTATAAAAAAGGATGTGTTATATGTATTTGAATAAGGTAGACAAAGAAAAAGTGAAGAAAGGTTATCAAAAGCAATTCTTATTTTTTTGTCTTAGCTTGCGAAAAAAAAATCTTTCTTTACCTAAGCCATTAATGCATGGCATTTTTAAATTAGCTTTTTTGACTGATCCATTAATTGCACTTGGAAAAGACTATATAATCTATCGAAAGCCGCCCTCAGGTGAGCTATTTGGAATGGGGTATAATCACTCCGGCAATTTAGGAGTGGGCGATTTCAACGATCGTTTGATTGATTCTACTGAAATATCTTTTCCTGTTGATGAGAAAATAAAGGATATTGCTTGTGGTTATGATCATTCGGTTTTACTCACTATAAATGGTACTGTTTGGGGTTCGGGAAGAAACCAATGTGGTCAGCTAGGGCAAAAAAATGAGAAGAAGAATTCCTCATTTATTAAACTGAAAATCCCCAATAACGAAAAAATATCTAGGATTTATTGTGGTGAATTTAAAACTTTTTTAATTCCTGAGAAAAAAAACTATCTGTATGTATGTGGTTCAAATATGCATTGTTCCTTAGGCATGCCTAATACTAAACCTTTTCACTATGCTGTGGAAGAAACGGATCTGAGTACTTTAACTAAAGTGAGTCTTCCTGATTCTGAAGAAATAATGTTTGTTGCTTCTGGTTGGCATCATACTTTGATTCTTACCCTAAATGGTAACGTGTATGTGAGTGGTAATAACGATCGTGGGCAAATAGGTTTAGGTCTTAACAATTTGTACTGTAGTGTTTTTACTAAAATAGCGATTCCAGATAATAAAAAAATTATTTCAATGAGTACCGGCAGAGCACATAGTATTTTTCTAACGGAAACAGGGGAAGTATTTGGTTGTGGAAGTAGCAGTCGAGGCCAATTAAGCAATACAGAAGACTCCGATGTCCCTACTGCACTAACTATTCCAGATAATGAAAAAATAATAGCTGTCAGTTGCGGCGATGATCATACGCTCATGCTCACAGATTCAAATAAGGTATTGGGTT
>JACPOX010000023.1 GCA_016191305.1 Legionella longbeachae
ATACTTTTTCAACTACTATTATTGCGGCAGTGATCAGTTGCTTATTATATATTTTAATTCAACCCAGCTCTGTACAAGTTAATTTGGACGCCCATACAGCTAAATCTATCACTAGTTTGGGTTATTTTGGTTATTTAGCGAATATGATACCAGCTAACTTATTATCTCCCTTTTTGGAACAGCAGGTTATGGGCGTATTGTTCCTAAGTATTATTATCGGTATTGCAGTTCGACAAATTCCAGATGACAATTCTCGTGAAACAATTACCCATTTTTTCCGCGGCGCGCATGGGATGTTTTTAGTGATGACACGCTGGATTATTGCAATCATTCCTTTAGGCTTGTTTGGTTTTATTACCTCAACCGTAATCCAATTGCGTTCAGGCATGGATATCAAAGGGATAGGCGAATATTTACTGATTATTGTCTTGGCTAATTTAATCCAAGGGTTTGTGATATTACCTTTGTGGCTAAAAAAGAATAAAATAAAGCCTTTTGCAGCGATGCGATCTATGCTGCCTGCCTTATCTGTAGCATTTTTCTCTAAGTCTTCTGTTGGGACATTACCCGTTACGATGAATACTATAGAAAAGAATTTACAGGTTCAACCGACAGTAAGTCGATTTGTTTTACCTTTATGCACCAGCATTAATATGAATGGCTGTTCCGCCTTTATTTTTGCCACTGTGATTTATTTAATGCAAAATCATGGAGTGCCAATTTCTTATGGGACTATGGGCTTGTGGATTATCGTAGCGACTGTTGCAGCTATTGGTAATGCTGGGGTACCTATGGGATGTTTTTTCCTAAGCGTTAGCTTGTTATCAAGTATGAATGTTCCTATCGTGCTCATGGGGGTTATTTTACCTTTTTATGGTCTGATTGATATGCTAGAGACCGCTTTAAATGTTTGGTCAGATGCATGTGTAACCAAGATTGTGAATGATAAGGCAATTGCTGAGGAAAAGGCTGGAGTAAATCCTAAAAAAGTATCTGCGTTTGAGCCTGAGTTAGGGTAAATCTTGTAGGTTGGGCCCCTGGCCCAACCTACGTTATTAATTTCCTAAGTTCAAATCTAAATATTGTTCTGCATCAAGAGCTGCCATACAACCGAAACCAGCAGAAGTAATTGCTTGTCGGTAGACATGGTCCGCTACATCGCCACAAGCAAATACTCCAGGAATTGAAGTACTGGTTGCCATGCCCTCGAGTCCTGATTTGATCGTAATGTAGCCATTATTCATAAGAAGTTGATCTTTAAATAAATCCGTGTTTGGTGTATGACCAATGGCAATAAATACTCCATCTACAGTTAATAATTCCTTTGAATTATTATACAAATTACGAATGGAAGCTCCAATGACTTTTTTATCGTCACCTATGACTTCATCGAGGGTAGAGTTCCATATTATTTTGATGTTGCCATTACGGGTTTTTTCAAAAAGTTTATCTTGAAGAATTTTTTCGGCACGTAAACTGTCTCGTCGATGAATTAAGGTTACTGAAGACGCAAGATTTGATAAATAGAGCGCTTCTTCAACGGCAGTATTTCCTCCGCCAATGACACAAACCGCTTTATTACGATAAAAAAAGCCATCACAAGTAGCGCAAGCAGAAACACCGCGGCCTTGATAGGCTGACTCTGATTCTAGGCCCAGATACCGTGCAGAAGCTCCTGTCGCAATGATTAAGGCATCACAGGTGTAAATGTCACTGTCTCCATGAAGAGTAAAAGGAGCTTGTTTTAAATCTGCTTTAACAATATGATCAAAGATAATTTGGGTTTCAAAGCGTTCTGCATGCTTTTGCATACGATCCATCAGGGCAGGCCCTTGCAATCCTTCAATGTCGCCAGGCCAATTATCTACTTCTGTAGTGGTCGTTAATTGACCACCCGGTTGCATGCCAGTAATTAAAACGGGGCTAAGATTTGCTCTTGCGGCATAGACTGCAGCAGTGTACCCTGCTGGTCCTGAACCCAATATGATTAGGCGGTGGTGGTTGCTTACGCTCATCTTCTTAAGCCTTCCTTAATATTTTATTATTTTATGTTAAGATGGCGAATATTATGACAAAAACAAAGATATGAAAATACCTATGGAAAAACAACTTTCGGAAAAAAAAACTAAGGCACCAAAAACACACATGCCGGTTTACGTTGTAAAGCGGCTTAGTGAAGGTGGTTTTATATTGATTTTAACGAGTGCTCTTTTTGTACTTTTGTCTTTATTGACTTATAAAATCACTGACCCAGGATTATCGCATGTTTCGCGAGCTGGAATTGTAGTTGCCAATTCTGGAGGACAAGTAGGTGCATATATTGCTGATGCACTTTATTTTGTCTTTGGTTATTTTGCTTATTTGGTACCCATAGTTTTTGTTTATGCTTCGTGGATTATTTTACACAATTTGCATACATCAATAGTTCTAGATAAACGTGTATTACTGCTGCGTTCTATTGGCTTAATGTTGATGTTTGCGGGAGGGTGCGGTTTATTAAGCTTGGAAGCTGAAATGAACCCATTGGATTCGCTTCACGGTGCTGGTGGCATTATAGGTCAGGCTGTGAGTAGTGGCTGGTATCAAATGTTAAACGTACATGGAGCAATTCTAGTTTTATTCGCTATGCTTTTGGTAGGTACTACTTGGTTAACTGGATTGTCTTGGATAAAAGCGCTTGAATTGATCGGTTTTTATACTTTATTCGCTATAAACTATGCTTATAAGACACTACTAAGAATAGGAAGTTTTATTAGTGCTCAAATCAAAAGTTTTAAATCTACAGAAAGTGAAAAAATTTCTAAAGCACCCCGTGAAAAATCACCTCCCAAATTATTGAAGCCTAAAATGGAAAAGGAAAACATTCCAATTCCGCCTGTTTTATTTGCTAATAATTTAAAACCGGAAATTATTAAAGCGGTTAAAGAAATAAAAGAGATTCGTGTTCCAAAAATGAATATTTCAGGGGATTTACCTCCTTTAAGTTTATTGGATAAGGGACAACCAGGTAAACCTATGGGTGGTTACACGCATCAGGAATTAGAAAATTTATCCCGAGAAGTAGAACAACACTTATTGGATTTTGGGATTCAAGCAGGTGTCGTAGCAGTACATCCAGGCCCTGTAGTGACGAGATTTGAATTACAATTGGCTGCTGGAGTAAAAGTCAGTAAATTGACTGCTCTTGCGAAAGATTTGGCACGATCTTTGTCAGTGATTTCCGTGCGGGTTGTAGAGGTAATACCAGGTAAAACTGTAGTTGGCATAGAATTACCAAATCATTCCCGCGAAATGGTTCGTTTATCGGATGTTTTATTAGCAGATGTTTATCAGCAAGCTCACTCCCCAGTTACCTTGGCTTTGGGAGTAGATATTGCTGGGCATCCTGTAGTTGTTGATTTGGCAAAAATGCCTCATTTACTGGTAGCAGGAACCACCGGCTCAGGAAAATCGGTAGGAATTAATGCTATGATTTTAAGTATCTTGTTTAAGGCAACTCCGGAACAAGTTCGTTTAATCATGGTGGACCCAAAAATGTTGGAATTATCAGTTTATGATGGTGTTCCTCATTTGTTAACACCAGTTGTTACCGATATGAAAGAAGCTGCTAGTGCTTTACGTTGGTGTGTAGAAGAGATGGAGCGTCGTTATAAGTTAATGGCTTCTTTGGGTGTAAGAAATTTGGCAGGTTTTAATACTAAAATTACTGAGGCAATCGCTAATGGTCAGCCTTTAGTTAATCCTTTGTGGAAGCCAACTGACTCAATGGATGAATCAGCGCCAGAATTGGAAGCATTGCCCTATATTGTTGTCGTAATTGACGAACTTGCCGATATGATGATGGTAGTAGGCAAGAAAGTCGAGCAGTTAATCGCCCGTATTGCCCAAAAAGCCCGAGCTGCAGGTATTCACATGATTCTTGCTACTCAAAGACCTTCTGTTGATGTATTAACCGGCTTAATAAAATCAAACATTCCTACAAGAATATCATTTCAGGTTTCGTCAAAAATCGATTCTCGTACTATATTAGATCAGCAAGGTGCTGAACAATTATTAGGGCATGGAGATATGTTGTATTTGGCGCCAGGAAGTGGTGCCCCCTTGCGTATTCATGGTGCTTTTGTTGATGATAAAGAAGTTCATCGTATTGCCGATGACTGGCGTGCTCGAGGTGAACCTGATTATATTGATGATATTTTGAAATTGCCCGCTGAAGGTGAGGGTGGTTTAGACGAAGAAGGGCAATCTAC
>JACPOX010000024.1 GCA_016191305.1 Legionella longbeachae
AAAAGGAAGGGGGGCAAGGAGATAGGGCTTATTTAAAAGAAATTGATTCGGTTGAACATTTAGTCTCCAATGGCATCACATCAAAAAATTTAATCCGAGCTTTTTCTTTGCGCGAGCGATTAAAAGGTTTTGCAAAAGGCAGTGAATTTAAAGCAAGCCACTTACACGTAATTGGGGCGGGCGTGATGGGAGGCGATATAGCAGCCTGGTGTGCTTTGCGTGGAATACGGGTTACCCTGCAAGATCAAACATATGCCCAAATTGCTCCTGCAATTGGACGGGCGCATGCTTTATACAAGAAAAAATTACGAAAACCAAGACTTATTCAAGCTGCGATGGATAATTTAATACCAGATCCTGAAGGCTATGGTATTGCACATGCAGATGTAATCATTGAAGCAGTTTTCGAAAATCTTGCTGTAAAACAAGAGATCATGAAAAAAGTAGAAAAACTCGCCAAGAAAGAAGCTATTATTGCTACCAATACATCGAGTATTCCATTAGATGAAATCAGCAATATTATGAATAATCCCAAGCGTCTAGTTGGAATTCATTTCTTCAACCCAGTAGCCAAGATGGATTTGGTTGAAATAGTCAGTAGTGTCCATACATCAAAGACTGTTGAACTTAATTCCTGTGCATTTGTGAATCAAATTGGCAAGCTGTCGTTACCAGTAAAGTCAAGCCCTGGGTTTTTAGTGAATCGCGTGTTGATGCCTTATTTAATGGAGTGTGTTCAATTACTTGATGAAGGATATAGCGCAGAAACAATCGATGAGGCGGCTTTAGCTTTTGGGATGTTTATGGGACCGGTAGAATTGGCTGACACCGTAGGACTCGACGTCGGTTTAGCTGTTGCTGAAAATTTAACTGCCCATTTTGGTGGAACTGTCCCTCAAAAACTCCGCGATATGGTTAAAGAAGGCAAACTTGGACGTAAAACAGGTCAAGGATTCTATCAATACAAAAACGGTAAGCCAGTCAAGAAGCGACCCGATACTCCTATTGATCCACATATTGCTGATCGGTTAATTCTTCGTATGGTGAACGAGGCTGCAGCATGTTTAAGAGAGGGTGTGGTTGCCGATGCTGATTTGCTTGATGCTGGAATGATTTTTGCGACAGGATTTGCTCCATTTCGTGGTGGTCCAATGCATTATGCCAAAGATTTTGGCTCTAATAATTTGGAGAATTTGTTTAAAACTCTTGAATCTAAATATGGCGAACGTTTTAAAGTAGATGAAAGTTTGTAAATTCTGTTTAAGCATAATGAGCAAGCGTTTTGTTCGTAGCATCAGGACGCTTGCCAATGAACTAAGAAAGCAAAAGATATTTAGCAAGGTGAGTTATTGCCTTTTTTGGATGAATTGTTTGCGATGAAATTAATTAAACAATCCTTATCTTTTTTTATTTTTATACAATTTTTTTGTCTATACAGTGTTACATATGCAATCACCTTGGTTTTACCTGCGGCTGGAGATGTGGTTGGAAAAGTTCAATATATATCAGCCGGACCAAATGAAACTATTGACGAAATAGGCAGACGTTTTGACATAGGCTATTATGAGATGGTCAGGGCAAATCCCCAGGTAGATTTAAAGCATTCTTTAGCCGCCAGTTCACAGATTGTTATCCCCTCACAGTTTATTTTGCCGAGTGTTTCTAGAAAAGGAATAGTAATTAATTTGGCAGAATATAGGTTATATTATTTTCCTGAAAATGAGAATGTAGTTCTAACTTTTCCCGTCGGTATAGGTCGTAAGGGCTGGATCACACCTATAGGGATAACAAAAATTATTGCAAAACAGGTGAATCCTAAATGGAGTCCGACCGAAAATCTACGAGCTGAAGCATTAAAATATGGAGATCCACTTCCTGATACTTTCCCTTCAGGTCCACATAATCCTTTAGGAAAATATACTTTACGTTTAGGTTGGCCAACATTTCTTATTCATGGCACAAATAGACCGGAAGGTGTTGGTGCTCGCGTAAGCGCTGGATGTATTCGTATGCTACCTGAAGACATAGAATATTTATTTGGTTTGATTTCTGTTGGGACTCAAGTAAGAATAATTAATGAACCTGTTAAAATTGGTAAACAGGATGGAGCTCTATTTTTACAAATACATCCCTTATTAAGCGAGGAAAAAGATCTTAGTTTGCAATCTCTCTTGCAAAAACAACTAAATATTTTTGATGTAGCACATTGGAGTAGTAATAAAATAATTCAAAATGAGATCGCTTATCCTTCAGGTTTAGTGAGAAAAATTTAAAAAGCGATCTAAAGTTTAAAAGATAATAGGTTAAGCTCAGTTATTCGCATTTGATTGATTTTTGCTAGTTTTGGTGTCGTAATCTACTTCTATTTCGGTTGTGGATTCAACTTGATTCTTATGAATTTCTTTGAAAAAATTCCATTGAATGGTCTGTATGTTTTCTTCATCTTGCATTTCATTTAAAAAATCATCTGAATTTTTAAAAATTACTTGTGGTTTTTGCAGGAGAAGGGGAGTAACTTTTGCCCCCTGTTCAATTAACCAATCATTGATTTTTTCTGGATTATCACTAATCAACAGGTCTTTTGTTTCTATTGTAAAGTGTTGGCAAGATAATTCTAATTCATTTTCTGACAAAAACTCGTTTAAGTTTACTCGCTTTATATGACCATTTTTTTGTGTTTCTAATAAAATCTGTTCGCAAGCCAATAAAATATTTTCATTCTCTAATAGACTAGCTGAGGAATATGCATTATTCCCTTTTAATTCGTTACAAATAAAATTAAATTTTTCTAGTAAAATTTGGTTGAAAATTAAATGTTTTTCAGGTCCTAGCGTATGCATTTTTTGTGATGTTTCTCGTAAAATACCTTCACAAAGCTTTCTTTGATTTCTAGTTAATGAATTATTCTCAAGCAGATTTGTTTCTATTGTTGGAGATGAAAATCTATCAAAGAGTTCTTCTATTTCCATTTCTATTTCAAAATCATCAAGATCTATAAAAAATTTATTATCATTAAAATAATAATATATAAAAGTCTCATTATCACACTCATGTTTATATAATCGCAAATGAGATTCATCTGAGTTTTTTATTAGCTTACTATCTTGCATTAAAGCAAGCTCACATCTTGACTTCAAATAATATACGTTTTTTTGATCTTCATCTTGAAACAATATCAATGAGGAGTCTGTGCTGCAGTCTGTGCGAGAATTTAAATCGTCTCCTTCGAGTAAAAGGTGTTGAGCTGATTTGAAAAAGAGCTCTAATCCTAATCTCTGATACGGTTTTGGATTTAAACGATGAGAAACCATCAATGTTTCTGTAGTGGGAATTCTTCCATTGTACACTCTTTTTTCTAAAAATTTTCCATGGTTTATTTTATTATTAATAATACCCGATTCAAATTTGATTATGTATCCGTAGGATGCCTTTAATAGTCGTCTTTCAGTTTCATAATCTAGGCTTAAATACTCTGGTGCGTTTGAAAAGGTGATGTCTCTTGTTCCTTTAACCATAATAAAAGGAAACCAAACACCTGGCGCATTAGAATTGAGCCCGGTCGATTTATAATAAGGTATTCCAGCAAACACAAGTATTTGTCTTAATTCGTTGGAATCAGGTAATTTATAAATAATAGATGGTAAGGTTATGGGCATATCATTATCTTGTTTAAAAAGTTTCGATTATTTTAACATAATGACAAATAAAAGTACAATTAGAGGCCTTTATTTGAAATAGAAATACACAATTTCGAAAGTAGCTTCCTGTTCAATAATTATTGGCATGCCAAAGGATTAGGTATTTACGTGCACACAAAGTTCAAATATAATTCATTCAAAAGGTTCGATTATTGGAAAAGAAAACATGAAGGAAAAAAATTTTTTAGATTTACCTAAAGCCGTCATGCGTGAAATAGTTGAAAATTTATCAACGCATGATTTACTCACTTTTATTCGAACATCAAAAACTAATATTGGTTTATTTAAAAATGATACAACATACTTAAATTCATTGCTTGTAGAGCGTTTTTTACAGCATGTTGTCCGTGGTGAGTACGGAATAGTACAGAGTCTTCTCGCGCTACAACCTGATTTAATTGATACACAAGGCCAAGTGACTGATTTGTCAAAACGAAAATTTCCTAATGTGAGTGGCTTTGAATATGCATTATGGGCTTTAGATGAACATATGTGGACAAGGATGCTTGAAAGTTTATCTGAAGATGAAAAAGGTTCGCAAATAAAAGCTAGATTATACGATTTATTGATTAAGTATAAAAAGAATGGCGTTACTTACACACTCCATGATGAAACTAGAACTGAACAGCATTTTGATTTTAAAAACACAATCATTAAGGAACTTCAAGAGTTTGTGAAAAATGGTGATAATAAACAATGGATAAATGGGGTTGGTGGTAAGCAAAAATTACTGCCCATACATGTGATTGAAGAGTATTCTAGTAGTGAGCCCTTTTACCCAATACCAAAATTTACTCATCAACCCAAATCGTCAAGGCAATTCTTTAATGGAGAGACTGGAAGTTATGAGTTTTGGTTCGCAGATGATTCAGAGCTTGGTGTTACTTTTGCTATATGTAAAACTTGGTGGGATGTAAACGGTGGTTGCTATGGTGGAGAAGGGTACATGAGCCAGGCAAATGACGATTTAGCTGCCCTCGAAAGTCTGTATAAAATAAGAAAAAGTGGATTTAATAACTTGGGTGAAAAACTTATATTAGACAATAAGTTGCTACTCAATACACAAATTAAATAATGGATTGTATATATAGTCTCTTTTCATGATGTCAGAGCAAAATAGAAATGTCCCTTTTTGGGCAATTTAGAAATGTCACCTTGCAACATTCATCCCCTCTAAAACTATCCCAGGGGCTTGGGGACAGCGTCCCCATTTTAAATAGCTCTGCGAAGCAGCCA
>JACPOX010000025.1 GCA_016191305.1 Legionella longbeachae
CGCTCTTTTATCTGCTCAACAGGTTCATTAGTCACGAATTTACCACCTAAGTAACCATCCCAGTTTTGTCCTAAGATCACAAAATCATAATGATTTTTCCTAATCATATTATAATAACGTTCAGTTTGTTCCTGACATGCTGTATAAACCTTGGTATTCCAGTCATAAAGAGAAACTCCAGGCAAGGTAAGACAAGCAGCCATCGAATGAGCAAGAACAGATAAATTGGCTTCTTGGGCTAGTGAATCCATAAATCCCCAAAAATGATTCGAATAAGAATCACCAAACATAAATGCTGTTTTACTATTTGAGTTTTTAACGCCAAGAACACAGTGCTCATTAACTTCAATACTTTTATCGTGAAGACACAATGGCCTTTGCGAATAAGCATATTGTTTTAATTGAGTATCAATTCTGGCAGTTTCTGTAAAACGCTGTGGATACCCCTCATATTTTTTGACGAGATAATCACTAACATGGATAAACGCAACCGGGAGAATGAATAAATAAACCAGACTATAATGAAATTTAATTTTATTATATTGACGCGCTGGTTTTTCAATAAATCGCCAAGAAAAATAAGAAATAATAAAAACCAGAACAAATGCAAACAATAGTACTGTATTTGATTCTTCAATTCCCAAATAATGAATTAATACAAATACAGGCCAATGCCAAATATATAATGAATACGAGAGTAACCCAATGAATACCAGAGGTTTCACAGAAAGTAATCGCGTCGCAAAAGACTCAGCATTTTGCCTACCAGAAGCAATGAGTATAGCTGTTGCACTACACAAAATTAAAGCATAAAGATTGGGAAATCCTATATTAATATTGTGACGCGTCGCTATATAAAATAAGCTTATAAGAGCAATGATATTTATCAAATTCAGGAAGTATTTATTGAATGACAATCGATCCTGACTAAATACAATACATGAACCGATGAGAAACTCAAAAATGCGGCTTGATAGTTGATAATAATTTTTCATCGGATCTTTTACTGAACAATATGTGGTTAAAGCAAAAAAAACTAAGGTAAGTACAAAAGACACTTTAAGAATATGTCGTTGATCAACGATTCGATAAAGAAAATAAATCACTATAGGCAAGATCAGATAACACTGCCATTCTATTGATAATGACCAAGTATGTAATAAGGGTAATTGATTATTGTTTGATGCAAAATAATCAGTAGTTTCCCTTGCAAAATACGTATTTGAAATAAAAAGAGAGGTTTTGCGGGCGCTTTTAAAATATTGAACCAAATCTTCAGGTAAATAAAACACTAAGGTTAAAACTATCGTACTGATTATTAAACAAATAAATATTGGCTGCAAACGCCATAATCTTCGACTATAAAACTCAATATACGAAAACTGATTATTTTGCAATGAATCTTGAATGATACCCGTGATCAAAAATCCTGAGATCACAAAAAAAATATCAACTCCAATAAAACCTGAGGGAAATAATTTTAGACCACTATGAAAAATTAAAACAAACAGAATAGCAACAGCCCTTAAGCCATCAATATCCGGCCGATATCTCATTTTGACTATACTCTAGATTTAAACTGGCTACCTTATAACATAATCGTTCTTCTTTGTCCTCCCAATTAATTCCTGTCTATAATGTCTATAATAGATCAAGGAGAAATCTATGTTTACGATTGGAACTTATCTGGCACAACGATTACAAGAGCTTGCTATCAAAACCTATTTTGCTATTCCTGGAGATTATAATTTAGTTCTTCTTGATGAAATTTTGAAGAATGAAAACCTACAAATGATTAATTGCTGTAATGAATTGAACGCAGGTTATGCAGCTGATGGTTATGCCCGAATTCATGGTATTTCAGCTTTATTTGTAACATTTAGCGTCGGAGGCTTGAGTGCGCTTAATGCCATTACTGGTGCTTATGCCGAGAATTTACCTGTCCTGGTAATTTCAGGTGGTCCAAATACTAACTCAATTCAAGACGCAGAGATTTTGCATCATACTATGGGTAATGAGGATCATGGCTTTTCTCGTGATATTTATGCACGCGTTACCGCAGCAGCTATTTCCATTCGCAAACCTGAAAATGCACCACAACAGATAGATGCCGCTATTGCAATAGCCATAGCCAAGCAAAAACCAGTTTATATTGAAATAGCCTGTAATATTGCCAATGCTCCCTGCTCTAAACCAACAAAGAGGGCTTTTAATGCAACAAAAGTTAGCGACAGCTCCTCATTAGCTGCTGCAGTCGCGGATGCCGCAGAAAAGCTAAATGCCGCTAACAAGCCTAGCCTGATTTTAGGGTCTAAAGCACGATCTTGCCATGCATTGAATGCAGTTTCTGAACTAAGTACCAAGATCGGTTATGCATTTGCGGCCATGCCCGATGCAAAAGGATTTGTTTCCGAAACTCATTCAAACTATATAGGCATTTATTGGGGGCCAGTTAGTTCACCTGGATGTGCTGAAGTAATTGATTCAAGTGATGCTCATTTACTCATTGGTCCTAATGAAAATGATTACACCACGGTCGGCCATATGTGGGGGATTAATCCGCATAAATCAGTCTCTATTGCTGAAGGATGTGTACGTGTTGGTAGTAATGTCTATACAGATGTTTACATGAATGATTTTATTCACGGCTTAAAGGAAAAACTAAAGTTTAATGACAATTCCCATAAGGTTTTTCAACGTATTGCTGGTTCCGCACCCCAATACATAGAACCCAAACATTTAAAAGCGCCTTTGAGTACTCGCTATCTCTTTGGGCAGATTCAAAAAATGCTCAATAAAAATACTGCCTTGTTGGCTGAAACAGGCGACTCCTGGTTTAACTGCATGCGCTTGCATTTGCCAAAAGGTTGTCCTTTTGAAATTCAAATGCAATATGGTTCAATTGGTTGGTCAGTTGGAGCACTTTTAGGTATGCAAGCTGCCTTGGACGGCAAGAAAAGAGTGATTGCCTGTATTGGTGATGGTTCTTTTCAAATGAGTGCCCAGGAACTATCAACCTTAATTCGCTACAAGTTCAAACCAATTATATTTCTGATGAATAATTCCGCTTATACTATTGAAGTACAAATTCATGATGGCCCCTATAATGTCATCAATAATTGGCGCTATGCCGATTTAGTAAATACCTTTCGTGGCGAGCAATCCGGCGCCAAATCCTATGTAGTAAAAACAAATCAAGAATTACTTACTGCGATTGCCGATGCGCAAAAAAATGATGCCTTATGTTTTATCGAAGTTATTCTAGATAAAGATGACTGCAATAAAAATCTTTTAGAATGGGGTTCACGTGTTGCAAACTATAATAGCCGGCCACCACGGTCTTAGGTGATGATCCTAAATTTGGCAGTTGAATCTACTTCGAGACTAGACTGCACAGATTTACATAGTTAATTTTTACGGAACATTTCATGTATGATATAGTTTAATCATTCTTAGCATCAAATTTAAAATAACGACATGCAAAAAATTACTATTTATCATAATCCTCGATGTTCTAAATCAAGAAAAACTCTAGAAATACTGCAAAGCAAAGGATTTGAACCCGTTATTATTGAGTATCTTAAAACACCCCTAGATATGGAACAACTGCATACATTACGCTCTCATTTTGCTCTTAAAGATTTTATTCGCACTGATGAAAGTGTTTTTAAAGAAATGGGACTATCCCTAAATGATGAAGCACAGGTGCTAC